>NZ_AP019844.1 GCF_007990445.1 Leptotrichia wadei | reverse complement strand
GGATGCGGAGATTTGATTTTTTATTTCATAATAATTATAATTTAAAAAACAGAAAAAATCAAGATATTTTTAAAAAATTTGGGGGAAAAAAATATGGAAATTAGTTTTTTAAATAACATAAAAAAATATAATTCAAGGAATAACAAGGAGAACATAACAAATGTTACAAATGAAGCGTTCCGTGAAAGTGAAGAATTTAAACATAAAAAAATATAATTCAAGGAATAACAAGGAGAACATAACAAATGTTACAAATGAAGCGTTCCGTGAAAGTGAAGAATTTAAGAACAATGTGAATGAAAAATTGAATAGTGAAAATAAAGTGCTTGTGCGTGATTTTCAAATGCTTGAAAGACAATATGAAGATACAGAAGTGAGAAGCACAACAAAAGATGTTATAACAGTTGTTTCATCGGTGCAGGCTGGAGATTTTGAAGCAAGGACAGGGCAAGACTTGACATATCTTTTATCGCTTGAAGAATGGGAAGAATATTATAAAAAAAATTTGAAATTTTTAAGCGAAAAATTAGGAAAAAACGCTCATTGCGTATATGCTGTTATTCATTTCGACGAAAGTACACCGCACCTGCATAGTGCGTGGACTTTTGCGGAAGAAAACAAGAAAGAAAACAATGAAATAAACTATGCAAAAATTGACAAAGCATTAAGAAACAATTTCAGTAATAAGAACAAAAAAGAAATGAAACTAAAAGCAGGGACAAAGGAATATAAAGAAGCGTTAGCAAAATACAAGGAAGAAAACATGCAAAAGCAAATTGACAAGCAGTTGAAAAAAATGCAGTCAAGAACATCACAAAAGGCGTTTAAATGTGAAACAGGAACATCTGCAATAAATCGTGAATTTTACAGAAGCATAAATGAAGAATTTAAGGAAAAAATGAAAAATGAAAAAGTGATCCAAAAGTTGAAAAAAAGGATTGAACTTTTTTCAAATGAAAATTGCGAAATAGTCAAGCAGAGAAGCGAAAAATATAACAATTTTGAAACGCTTGACAGAGCAAAACACTCGATGAAAACAGAATTGGAAATTTTAGCCGATAAAATCAATAAAAATGACTATACAGAACAAGAGTTGAAACGATTTAAAATGATAAATGCAAAACGTATTCTAGTTGAAGAAAAAAAAGCGATAACGATACACGATTTTAAGAAGAAATTTAAAGAAACGAAAGCAAAATGTAGGAGCATTGAGAACAATAGAACAATTGCTGTTGGCTGGAATATTATTAATTTTAAAAAAAATATCAGTAATATCATTGAAAATAATAAAAAAAAGAAGCAATTAGTCAATCATTTCAAAGAAGAATTGAAAGTTTTGAATAATCTAAAAGACACCGTAAACCTTAAAGAAATTCAAGAAATTATTGAAAAATCAACACAAGGCGAAAGTGCAAAAGATTTAATCAATGAAAAAGAACAGTTGAAAAGAGAAGTCCAAGACACTAAAAATGAAATTTATGAATTAAACAAAAGGATTATGGAAAAATCTCGCTATGACGATAAATTAAACGGACAAATTTATAATAAACAACTTGCTCTCGGAGAATTGTCAGCAAGAGTTGAAGAAAAACGGAAAGAAGCGGAAAAGCCTGTTGCGGTTAGCCGTGAACGTATAAGAGAACTTGAACAAGAAGCAAGACAAGAAGCACGGCAACGAATAGAAAGAGAGAACGTGCAAAAGGTCAAAGAACTTGAAGAACTTAAAAGAAACATAGAACAACAACGACAAGTACAGCAAATGAACGAAATAAGCATTGCAAATTACAAAAAAAAGATTGATGAAGCGAAAAAAGAAAGTGAAGAAATTGAAAAGAAAATTGGAGAAAAAAGAAATTTAAGCATTGAAAAACTTGCTGAAAAATCGTTGAAAAATGCACCTGTAAGGAGTTTTGAAATTGATGACTATATTGAAAAAAATCAAGAAAAATTTAAAAATTTGCTTGAAGAAAGAGAAGCAGAAATTGAAAATGAGATTGTAGAAAATTTGAGAGAAGATACAAGAGAAGCATTTTCAGTTTTTCAAAATTTTGTGCGTGAATATGCTAGAAAAAACGTATATAAAGACTTAATAAACTTTAAAGAAGCGAAACGGCTAACAATACAAGCATTTAAAGAAATTCAAGCAACATCACAAAATTTTTTTGCTGATTTCGTTGAAAATTTTAAAAATAAAGTGAATGACTTAATCACAAAGCGACAGAACGGCGAAAAACGTCCATACACGCAAGAAAACGGAATAAGGCAGGGGAAAACACGTTGAAGCATTTGAACGCTTGAAAAACACTTTAAAGCGTGATATAATATATCATAAAATTTTTTCAATTAGATCTTTAAAAAAACTGGAGCGAAATGCTCCTTTTTTTATTCTTATCTACCCTTTTTATTCTTTTTCAAATGAATGTGAGCGAACGTTAGTGAGCGAGAGTGGAGCGGAGCGGAACGGTATTATAATTAAGTATTTTTTTTTTAAAAAATGCTTAATAGACAAAAAGGCGAACATTTTTGAAATAGCAACGAAACTCGTAAAAATCGTAAAAAACTAAAAAAAAGATTTGACAACTTGAACATTTTATTATAAAATATACTATGAGAATTAATATAAAAAAAAGTCGATAACTGGCAATTATCGACGGGGAAAGGCTATGCAAACCTAAGTTTTTGTATTTTTTGTATTTTTAATTGATATTATTATAGCATATTAAGTTAATAATGTCAAAAAAGTAAGATTTTTAAAACTCAAAAAATAATATGAAAATTTGAAAATCCTTTGAGTATTAAGAAAACACAAAGTCGGGTGGTACTAAAAAAAAACAAATTTGTGTAAAAATGGCTTTAAACTACTATAAACGCGTGCGTGGACGACTGTCCAGTTGAGAACCGCGTTTTGTGCAATTTTTTTTGGAATTATCAAAAAAGCGAATAAAAATAGGAGTTTGAGAGAAAAATTTTTTGCACAAAATTGCACAAAAAAATTGCACACTATCATTTTCAGTTTGTGCAATTTTTGAAAACATTTTGCATAAAATCAAGGTTTGCTGGTTTTTCTAATTATTAATTTCTTGTTAAAATCTCGTAATGAAAAAAATTAAAAAAAAAAGGAGAAAAAAATGAACAAGAAAATAAAACAAGAAAAACAAGAAAAAGAAAAAAAAACAGACAGTAAAGGCAGGAGATACAGAAATTTTAAAATAGTTCAGTTTTTACAAAACAATCAAACTGGAGAAAAATTACTTGATGTTGAAAAATTTCATAAAATGCTAGCGATGTCAAAGAAAGTAAGCAAGTATGCTTTTATTCTACACGATAAAGATTGCTTAACGTATTTTCAAGGTGGAGAATGTAAATATTATAAAGATGAGTTAGGAAACAAAGTTAAGAAAGAAAAACACATTCATTGTTATATTGCTTTTAAAAATGCTTGCACGGTCAAAAGTATATCAAAAGCACTCGGAATTCCAGAAGGGCTGATTAAAGTTGTCAACGGTGGAAAGAAAGCGGAAACGGAAATAATAAGATACTTTCTACATAAAACGAAAGAAGCACAAAAGGCTTTGAAACATGAATATAATGAAAGTGAACTTGTAGCGAATTTTGATTTTGTTGCAAATGAAAGAAAAGAATTAACAACAGAAGAAGTTTTTGATAATCTAGTTGACGAACTTGGTGCTATGTATTTCAAAGCAACAGATGACGGATCAATGTCTTTTGCTGACGTGGACAATGAATTGAGGGGTGAACGTTTTATAAAACATTTAAATTTTGAGAACGTGCTTGAAGAATTAATGAATGAAACAGAACTTAGCGAAGAAGAAATGATTGAAAAATTACGTAGAAAAGTTTGGACTCGATGGTGCAAGAAAATAGAGCAAGGAGAAAAGAACTTTATTAAGAATTTCGATAAGTATAGAGATAAACAAACGATCCTAATCTGCGGACTAGGCGGAACTGGAAAAACTACACTTGCAAAAGAAATTGCAATGCTCGAAACAGATTGGAATGAGAGCAAGGCGTTTAGAGTCGGTGGACGTGGGACATTTTTGGACGGATTAACGCCAAGACACGACGTTATAACATTTGATGATAAACGTTCCTATGAAATATTGGAGGGACTTGGCGGACGTGGAACTATGTTGACATTTTTTGATCCACATCCGACTGAAACACAAAAATTTAATATTAAGTACAGTTCTGTAACTCCATACTTTGACCTTGCGATTGTAACAACTGTTGAAGTTCCTTGCCAGTTCCTTAACGGATTGGCAGGAACATTTGTTGACAAAACAGGAAGTTTTAGAGAAGCGGAAGATTCAGGACAAATTTACAGAAGATTTTCAAAAATCGTGAGAATTTCAAGAAGAAAACTTGAGATTTATATTTCTGCTGATAGAGCAAATGCCGTTGCGGATCTAAATTTATATGGAAAAAAACGTGATGAAAAGAAACGTGAAGAATTGCTTGAATTTTATAAATTTACATTCAAGAACTACTATGATTTAACAGAAGCGATAGAAAGAAAAAAAGAAAAGAAAAAATGCGACATAACAGTAGTTCAAGACTTATTGAAATTTACAGAAGAAGAATTTGTAAAGAAATATAAAAAATATGACAAGAAAAACGGAAACTGGGAATATATAAGATTTGACGCAAGTTTTGTCAGCAATGACGACGAAGATGGAGAATATAAAGTAGAATATAAAGTACAACATTTGGACGGAGAAGAAATAATTTTTTATGGAGAAGATGACGAAGCATTTCCGTTTTAAAAAGAAAGGAAAGGATAAAAAATGAGAATAAAACTTAACGAAATAGATAAAGAACTTTTGAAAAGATATATCAAAAAAGAAGTGAAATATAAGGATATTAAAGATAATTTGAGTTTTAGAAAAACAAGTTTTTATAAAATTGTCAATGAAATTAAAGAACAGCGGATAAGTATTTAATAATCATATCAACCAAAAAAAGTTCTGAAAATATTAACAAAAATGGAACTTTTTTTGCGGAAAATGAGAAAATTGAAAAAAATAATTTGCTTTTTTCTAAAATTTAAGGTACAATTATATCGGAAAAGTTCTGAAAATTATAAAAACGGAACTTTTTCAATATAAAAAAAAGGGGAAAATTTTAATGGAAAATGAAATTATTGTTTTAGGAAATAATGATGAAATTTTTGCGGAAGCGGAAATTGTGGAAGTAAAAGAATTTTTTGACGAAAAGAAAACAAAGAAAAAAATAAAATACTTGTCAGAAGATGAGTTTTTACATTTAAAAAGAGTTTTAGACGAAACTGAAAATTTGGAACTTAAAGCGATTATAATGCTACAATATGCTCTAGCTTTAAGAGTGAATGAAGTATTGCAATTAAGATTTTCAGACATTACGATGCGAACAGATAGAAAAACTGCAAAAAATTATTATATTGTCAATGCTTCAAACTCTAAACAAAAAAGTGAAATCAATAAGACAAAAGAACTGAGAATAAGTAATGAAGTCGCAATGCTCGTGATGACTGTATTAAATAAATATCAATTGAAAAAGAATGATTTTATTTGTCGCACTGGAAAAGGAAAAGTAATGACAGAGCGAAATTATAACAAATATCTTAAAAAGATTTTTGCGATTGCAGGACTGTCAAAAGATAAAGCACATAGCCACGTTTTTAGACATAGCAGGGCGATCCATTTGTTGAACGCAGGCTTGAATTTGGCTCAAGTTAAAAAAGTTTTAGGACACATTTCAATTTTAAATACAATGATTTATACAAATTATAGTAACTACGACATAAACAAGGCATTGGCGGACGTGGACGGAAATTAAAAAAATGAAAGGGGAAAAACGATGACAAGAAAAGAAATTTACGACAAGATATTTCAAATGCTTGAAATCGAACAGAATCACTTGTTAAATCGCTATGAGTTCGGAGAAATCGAATATGACAATTACGTTGAATTGTCAAGTGCTAGAACAGAAGAATACAAGGAATATGTGAAAGATTTGGCGTTGGCTTCTGATAATGAATTAAATGAAAAAATGACTTTTGTTATCAATGCCAATCTTGAAACATTTTAAAAAATGCTTTAAAACGCCCATACACGCAAGGAAAAAGGGAAAGGCAAGGAATAGGTCGGCTTTGGGTCAAAATATTCGAAAAAAATAAGCGTAAGGGCAAAAAATGGCTATATGACTGACAGAGTAAAAAATATAGGGGCAAATAAATTTATTGTAAAATAAAAAAGAAAATACATTACTATAAAATAAATTACTACTAAAAATAATTTACAAAATATTTTATTCTCATTTTTCTTTAATAATTTAATGATATAATGCTAGTATCTAAAAGATGGAGGGATTTATATGAAAAAATTAGCTTTAATAATAGTAATATTGTTAATAGGAGTTATGAACTGTTCAAAATCAGATAAAGAAGAAAAAACCAATGAAAATAAAACAATTAATGCCCCTGTCAAATCAGACGAAAAAAAAGAAAACTCAGACGAAAAAAAAGAAAACTATGAAGCTGAAATTATACAAAGAATGGATGTTGTGAAAAAGGAAGTACAGCCAGCCTTGGATTCTGGGGTAACAGCAGATATGAACAATGCGGTTAAAAAATTAGGAGATTCATGGGAAACAGAGATGAAAAAGGTTTATGAATTACTTTTAGCAGAATTGCCAGAAAATGAAAAGACAAAATTGCAAAAAGAGCAGGAAGAATGGGTAAAAAAAGTAAATACTGAACCTAAAGAAAAAAAATTGGAAAAAACAGAAAAAAGAGCGATAGAAATGGCAAAAAGATACGATAAGATACATAAAAAATAATATTTAAAAATAGAATATTGTAAGATATTTATAGATTAATTAAAAAATTTAAAGGAGAAATGAAGACTATGAAAAACAAAATTTTGAAAATATTTGTAATTATGACTTTAGCGACAAAAGAAGGAGTTCACTAGAAAAGGTAATAGAGATGGAATGCTTGCCAGAAATTGTTAATGAAACAGGAAAAAGCACAAATATGCCATATTTGAGAGGAGGAGAATGTCCGATTAGGGAAGTTTTGAAAGAAATATCACAAAGTAAAATATTTTAAAAAAAGCAGTCAAAAAAGATTTGTTGTGGTATTTAATGACTGCCCCTATATTTTTTACTCTGTCCTATATGACTTTAAATACTTGCGTTTAATTTTGAAAAGTGATATAATATTATCGAACAAAAAAACCTAACTCAAGGTAGTAAATATTGCGGAAAAGAAGCCCTTATTCATTGAATGGGGCTTTTTTTTATGATATAATTATTTGTTGAGTTTCGCAATCTCAACAACTACCAAGAGTTAGGGGGTGGTCGCAATGGTTAGGGATTGGCTTGTTATTTTGCTTGCTATCGTTATTTTTTACTTTGTATTTCAGCAAAATAAATAATAACCATTAATTTTTCATTGTCCGCCTTGCCTGTCAGTCTAATGGCTGGCAGGTTTTTTATTTGAAAAAATGCAGGGGCTGGGATAATCGGACAGGCTTTAAAATGCTCCAAAAACGTCCATAGACGGTAAGGACAAGGGCAAGGCAAGAATAGGTCGGCTTTGGGTCAAGATATGCGAAAAAATAAGCGTATAAGCAAAAACAACCTTTTGAATTTTTTTTTCAAATGAAAAAGGCCCTGCAACTTTTGTTGCGGGGTCTTTAGTTTTTAACAGTTAAATTTTTGTAAGTCTTTAAGATGATTTTGAGTTCCTGAAGTTCTTCTGTAACTGCTTTTTTTTGTTCTTTCAACTTCTCTTTTTCATCTTTTAAAAACGCAATTCTGTCAGCAATTTTTTTAAGTTCCCACTCTTCCAGTTTTTCACGTCGCAACGCTTTTAATTTTAAATCACGATAAGAGCGAATTTTTTGTGTTTTTTCAGCTTCATTTTCTGAATTTTTTTTTGTGTTTTTTGTTGCCATTTTATTCACTTCCTTTTTTTGTTTTTCAATAGTCAATTTTTCAAATGAAAAAAACAAATAATTTTAAAAAAATTTTTTTGAGTAAAGAACGCATTTTTTTATTATAACGCCCCGCAGGGCTTGCGTCAAACTTTTTCCAGCAGGGAAAATTTGGCAGGCAAGCCTGTCAAACTCGTTTGACAGGTGCAGACT
>NZ_AP019843.1 GCF_007990445.1 Leptotrichia wadei | reverse complement strand
TTAAGAAATTATACGATTTAGGTATTATAAATATTGTGCAAATACAAAATGGACATAAGGAAAATATTTTAAATTATAATATTGATGGTTCATATTTATTAGATGAAAATGTTTTGTAGCAATAAACTACGGATTAAGAAATCATCTAAAATTATATAATCCAGATAGCAATAATTAAAAATGCCTTGCAATTCTAAGCGGCTGCTGAATCACAAGGATATACTAAAAGTATTTATCAGTTTTATTTATGTTTTAATTATAGCATATTTTCTTAAAATGTCAACCCAAAAAACAAGAGCCTTTAAGGCTCTTCTTCACTTTTATTATATTTTCAATTTCAATTTTAATTCTTTTTAACTCTTTAAGATCCATTTCTTTAGAACTTTATTTTAAGTTCATTTAAATTTTTAATTTCTTTTTTTCTTTGATTTTTTCATTTTAACTCCATTGCCTTTTCAATTTATCTGTGATAAAATGAAAGTGTAGTAAATATGTTTATAACTCTAGCAATACTGCGAATATTGTTAGAGTTTTTAGTGCAAAATTACAATATACGCACAATATACAAATTAAACAAAGAAATAGATTTTATAGGTATTTGAATACTGTTAAAAATTCTCAAAAGATAATTGTATTATTTTATATACCCTTGGAAACATTGGTTTTCAGGGGTTTTATTTTGGAAAAGTATGGAAAAGTATAGAAATGTATGCTTACAATATACACACAATATACAAGCAATATACAAAATACTATATCTTTTCCACCGCTTTTCTCGAGCTCTTCAATGTCCTTGTGAGTATAAAATTTTTCAGTTGTTGTATAACTGTTGTGTCCTATTAATTTCTTAACTGATGTTTTATTTGCGTCTGCATTACTTAGTAATGTTGCAAATGTATGTCTAGTATCGTGTGGCTTATGATTCATTCCAAGTTCTTCCATAATAGGTTTAAATTTTTCTTTGTAATAATTATCATATTTCATTTGTTTGCCTTTGAAGTTTACAATCAAGTATTCGTTTTGGTATTCATCCTATTTTCAACAAGTTTTAGTATTTTAGAATGGATAGGAACTAGTCTATCTTTACCAGCTTCTGTTTTCAGTCCACCTTTAATGATTCTATCTTCAAATCAATATCACTATTTTTAATTTCCAGCAATTCTCCAATTCTAAATCCTGTATAAATAAGAATTAGAATAGTGTCAATCCAGTCATTTTCATCCAGCAAATCCCACAATCTTTCAATCTCTTTATTTGTAAAAGGCTTTCTTGTGTTTTCTTCCGTATTTTTTCCGATATCTATATATTTGCTATAATCTTTTGAGATGATATCATTTTTCATAGCATAAGCGTATAGCTGATTAAAAAGAATCTTAATTTTTTTCTTCGAACCATATTTGATTTTAGTGCTGGAAAAAACTTCTTGCAAATCAGAAGATTTTAAATTTACAAATCGTAATTGGTGTAAAATTTTAGAGTTCTTAAATGCAGCAATATATCCTAATTGTGATGAACGACCAATTGTATCAAATTTTTCTGTTTTCCATTTTTCGTAAACTTCCGAAAATGTGAGACTTTGAACATCTACATTATACGGATGTTCATTATAATAAAATAATTGTTGATTAGCTTCTTTTGAGTTTTATAATAACCTATATATTTATATTGTTGTTTACCAGTCTTATCCCAATGAGTTGTAACCCTTACAGCAAAAGGTTTTCTTCTTTTCTCTTAATCTAATTACAGAACCATAACCGTTCGGATTTCTCATTTTCATACCGCTACCTCATTTTTTAAAAATCCTCATAGCTTATTCCCATATATTTTCAGCTCTTTTATAGGGATGTGGTACTTATATCTAGGTTTATTATTTATAACTTTTGTAATTATTGCACTTCCTATATCTAAAGTTCCGCTAATCAATCCACTTTTCAAAGTTCTTTCGTTCATTTGAAGAAAAGAGCAAGCTTCTTCCACATTTAACAGTAATTTCATTTTTTTGTTATCCCTCCATTTCTGTCATATCAAAGTAATTTGATATAACGTATTCTTTGCTTATTAAATATTCAACAACTTTTTCTAAATAACTGCTGCTAAAACTATCTATCATTTCGTCTCTATAAGTGACATACATTTTTGCTACATATCTTGTTTCATTTTCAATTTTGATTTTGTGTATCTCAGCATATTTTATCATTGATCCATCCTTTTCCAGTCTTCAACTAAATCAATAACTTCGGCATTCGTAGAATAGATATTTGCTCTGCTGTTTACATAAAATCCTACCTTGTATTTACTCACTTGTTTTCCTCCTGTTTTGTTATAAAGTGCCCTCAATTAACCCTTGCTTTTTTTAAAACAAATCTTCTGAATTAAAATTCTCAACTATTTCATTATCACTTTGAGTATCGTTATCTCTGTTTCCTCTTCGACAATATCGCTTGCATTGTCAGGACTGTCTACATATTCAACTTCCACGTTTCCGTTTGGCTCGACTTCTTTTATAACAGCCTGATCTACTTTCTGTGCTGTCTGCATTTCAATGCTTAGAATTCCAAATTTACTCAACAATAATTTTAATACAGTTTTCTTTGCCATACTGTCAAAATTTGTTTGCCAACTTGAAGAACTTTTAAGAAATGTTTTACTGAATTTCTTAGCATGTTCTCTTACTTCTTCCTTGCTCATTACATTGTATTTTCGAATCCATTTGTGGTTTGAAAATATGCAATATAATGAGTTACTTCATCGCTTATTTTTCCATCAAGATTATATTTAAGCTCATCAGTAATTGATCATAGCTTTCAAACTGTCCTTCGTAAAGTTCTGTAACATTAATTTTTTTTATATTGTCCAGTTCTAATTGCAAGCTGTATAAATCCTTTGTAGCCCAATTGAAATTGTGCCTCGTTCTTTTCTTGCCAGTTGCCGCGATTATCTTTGTATTTTCTTTTGTAAGGCACAACATAGGCGAAACCTAAATTTGGATCAATTGGTAAATCCAATGTTGCAGCTATTGCTCCAGCCTTCAAAACGCTTTGTGGCTCTGCTTCCTGTAATTGTTTATTTCCATTTGTAGTATTCAGCAGTGAAGTTAAGAATCCAGCTGCCTTGTTTCCTAGTAATTCTTTGAATTTATTTTTTGTTCTTTCATCATTTATCATTGATTTTAGTGTAGCTGCACCTACTATCCCTTTTGTTTGTTTTTAGGATTTGTTAAAGTTCCTGCCATTTTATTTCATCTCCTTAAAATATTTTATGTTATTTTTATCTAAAAATCGTTTTAATTCTAACGCTATCTCTTTAGAAAGCCCGTTAACTTTTACGCAAGTGTAAGTATCCTTTTTTTGAGTATTATCTGTTTCTTTTTGCTCTTTTTCTTGAAGAGCTCTAGCAATTGCTTCTTGCTTTTCACTTTCTCTTTTTCTTTCAAGTTCAGCGATTTCTCTTTGTTTTTCTTCTTCTGCTCTTATTCTTAAATTTTCTTCAGTTTGCTTAATTTCATTCATTTTATCATTTATCGCTTTAGAAATGACTGTATAGTCTTCTTGAATTAAATATTTCATGCTTTCAAATACAATTTTGAATTTAATTTCTTTATTTGCTTTTTCAATTTCCTGTTTTATAAAATCTTCTTTTCTGATTAATTCATCGTATTGTCGCTGCATTTCAGTTTCAATATCATCCTCTTTAAATGTTTTGTTTTCCCATTTTTTATTTTCTACTAAATAAACTAAGTACTCTGGTCTATATTTAAATACAAATTCTTTTATTGATTTTATTTTTCTCTTTTAGCGTTATCTAATTTTTTTCTTTGTCATGTAAATATTTTCTGACTGCATCAACTCTCTTGATTAAATTAATAAGTTTTGATTGATTTCTTTGTGTCAGCTGTTAAATAATCCATCAAATCCTATTAATTTTTCAGCACTTGTTTTTGATGCTCGCTACTTCTTCTCTATATTTCTTGATGTCTTTTACATCCGTAAATACAATATTATAAAGTTTTTCTATTTCTTCAACTTTTTGTTCAGCCTTTTCAAAATCAATCATATCTTTATCAATTTTGGCTGGGGTTATTTTTTCACTGTCAAAAACAAACTCCATTTTAGGTAATGCAACTAATGATGTTTCAATTATTTTTTCCATTTTTAACCTCCATAACTTTTTATCATTCTTGGTTCTGTATCGTTTTTGACACATTCCCAAAATTCAATTTCTTTATTTAAAAGTTCCTGTATCTCATCTTCCCAATCTGACCTATTGATTACAATTGTCTGCAACCTTTTATCCAGATCAAACGGTGTTGTATCTTCGTTTTAAAACATTCTTATTTCAGCAACTAATACGGCGTATTCATAGCCAGTCACCAAAAAAAGTAATAAAATTTGATATAAATAGGTTTCAGGAATATTGTTCTGCCATTCCTCAACATATTTATTCCACTTATTTATTGTAGTTGTCTTTATTTCAAGTATCCCTTTTTATCCTGATAAACAATTTCTCCATCTAAATTAGCCCGTATGAAGTCATATTTTGGATGGATGTACATTTTATTGACTTCTAATATTTTTTATCGAGATTGTCTCTTTGTAGGAATTAAATATATTTTTTTCAAGGTTCTTACCTCTTTGAGCTGCAGGGCTTGCGAAATTATTTTGTATTCTTCCAGTTTTATCTTTCCAAACATCAATAATATTTCTATATTTATTCTTTCCCATTATCGCTCCTGCATCGCTTCCACCAATCCCTTTTTTTTCTTATGCTTAGCCATTCTTCTTCGTTTTTATAACTTATTGCTTTATAGTTCACTTTTCTCCATTTCTTTTATCTATGCCCTGCTCCTAAGTTTCAATGCCTGTTTCCTGCTATAACCAGCCCATTTTATCTTGAATCCCGCTTCCTCAAACTTTAGAAGTTCCAGCATATCTTTTTCAAAGTCTGTTTTTCATTTTCTTTGATAACTTCCTCTATTTCCTTAAATTTTCTGTTCGTTTTGTGATTAATGTTTTAAGTACATTCCAGTTATCTTGCTAAACTTTCTTTGTTCGACTTCTCTTTAAAGATCTTGTAATAAGCAAAGATTATAAACATTTGATGTAAAGCAGTTTCAGTCGTATTGTATCTAGTTTTTGAATATATCTTAAACTTAGATTTTATTTCCATGAGTTCTTGCTCAAACATCTTTCTGAAATGTACAATGATAAATTCGTTCTTAAAATCTTTGATAACAGTCTGCTCAGGATTATGTAAATCTTCAAATTCAAATTCATTAATCAGTCTTGTCAAAGCTCTGAAGCTTCTTTGTATAATATCTTCAAGACTGAAAGTGCACCAAAGTGTTTGTTCCTCTGTTATCTTTTCTATTTTGGTGTCACCACTTTCAAGATTTTTGTCAGTTATTTTGGAATCTTGAAATAATTTCTGTAACTTTTGCATAAGTTCGACACATCATAATCATTATTTTTGATTTCCTGTTTTCATCTTTAAAAATTTCCTTTGTAGTGACAGCTTTCTCTATAATTTCCTTTCTAATTTTTTTCTTTTTTTGCTTTTTTTAGTACTCCCAAACACATCCTCCTGTTCTCTTAAATTGCCCCTATTTACAAGACCCCATAAATTCCTTTACTGCTCTAGGACACCACCACAGCAGCATGACCACTAAAATGGAAAAGCCACATTGCCTCCAATTATCCAATGCCCTTTGGCTTCAATTGTTGCGATCTGCATTAGAGCAGTTGCTACAATTAAAATTATTGTTCCAGTATTATCAAATTTTTTCGCATTTTCCACCTCCTACTTTTAAACCCTGCATCGATACCGTATTCTTTTTGAACGTAGTATCTTAAGTTTTGCTCCATCAATTTTTTTATATTTTCATCAATTTCGCTGTCGTTTTTAATTTTCTCTATCATTTCATTCATTTTCCTAATTTGTTACTTGCACCTGCAATTTTTCTTTTCATCGCAGGCAATTTTCTAAAATTTTGCATTTTATTATCTCCTTATTTTTATATTTACAATGTCCTAATCAGTAATATTCGATCTGCTTTAAATGCTCTTAGATAAGCTCTTTTGTTGCTCAGAAATGCTTTTTTTGATACTGATTAAGAATATTGTATTAATTTAATCGTGCCATCTATACAGTTAAAAATTAAATAAATATTAGAAAAGAAGACTCATTATGACATTTCTGCATATTCTAGTAGCTATGCCTTGTGCAAAATATGCAGTGACATAGATGGCGCGATTAAATCAACATTGTTGATTTTATTTGTGTTTTATAGACTTTAGCACCTGTCTTCTGTTTTAAAATATGTACCAATCATCGTTTCCAACAAACTCCTCATAGGAGAATACTGGCAAGAATTCTTTATACGCTAACTCTATTCCTGCTTTATTAAAAAATTTTGTTTCAAATGCAGGTTCTCCATATTTCTGATCCCATCCACGATATTCTGAGATTATTGTCAGCCCTTTTAACTCCATTTCTTTTGTTCCTATTTCTTCATCGTATGCGAAATTTCCGCAATTTTGTTTTACAAATTTTTCTATTTTTTTAATTCTTTTCTCATTCTGTTTCCTCCTATTTTTTTTATTAATATCTTATCCAAACCCACTGCAATATTTACAATGAGCTTGATAAAACATCAATTTATTTCCAGTCTGGATTTAAAATTAGTCGCTTTGGCTGTTTTTTTGTTAAATAGCTTTTGATTCTGTTTTAAATTTCTTTGCTTCAATTTCTTCTCTTGCTTTTGACTGTTTTCGTTTACTATTTTCAATGCTCCAAATTTCATCTCTACCTCCATTTTGTAATTATTTTTCTTAGCCATATCCATTAAATCAGTATATGATATATAAATATTTTTTATTCACAAAGATTTTATAAGATACATTTTTATGGGATAAAAATGTTTTCTCTGCATAATAAACTTGTCGTCTTTGTATAAAGTGTATTTCATTTTGTAACCTCGTTTTTTAAAAATTTTATATTTGTATTGTTCTCTAAAAGACGTTCTATAAGTTCACAAGTTTCATTTACCGTTAACTTGCATCTTTTAGAAATTGTTAAAACCTCAAATCCGCTTAGCCCTTTCCTTATCTCACACTTTGTGAGCTTTAAATCACTTATAGTTTTGCAAGTTCACACATCTTGTCCATTACATTTCTCCTAAACTAAATTTTCGTTTTCTTCCTACAATTACACATTTTATATTCGATACATTGTGAATCATATCGGATTTTTTCATAATCTTTATCAAATCTTCGTTTCCGTACTCTGATGGGCTTAATTCGTATTCATCATATATTCCGTCGTATTCAAAACCTTTTATTTCATCTTCTGTTACATCAGGAATTCTCTTTTCAGTTCTTTAAAACCGCTTTCATAGTATTCCATTTTTGCTATGCCTTGTGGATAACCAAAGCAATTTTCTTCTGCCCATTCTCTTCTTATTTTTTTTTCTTGCTCCTTCTTCATATTTTAATCCTTCGCTAAAACTCATTTTATCATCTCCTGCTATATTTTTTCTTGCAATAATGCAAGATAATTTTAAAAAATATAGATGTTTATTTTTTCTACAAAACTATTATACCACATAACTTGCAATAATGCAAGATATTTTTAAAAAAGTTGCAACTATGCAATTTTTTAAGGTATAATATACTATAAAATTCAGATTAGAGTAACAGATATGGAAGACAAGGAAAATTGAGAAAGATTATAAAAGAAACTAGGTTGCAAAAAAATATAGCTAGGGATAAAATATCTGAATTACTGAAAAAGAGGGATAAAATATGCCGAATCTTCATTATCACGTTATGAAAACGGTATAACAGAAAGCATAAAGGCAGAAGTATTGAAAGGGATTTCAGAGATATTAGGGCTTGATGTAATTGAAATGTATAAATTGGCAGGATTGCTAAATGAAAACGAAGATATAAGATTTGCTAAATTAAATAAAAGAGAACGTGATCAGTATAGTGAAATTGAAAAGGGCAGCCTACTTTTTAACGATAATAGCATAAGTGATGAAGATAAGAAAAGATTGCATGATAGTTTGCAAGAACTTTTTTTTTGACGCTAAAACAAAAGAAATAGAGGTTTTATATGAGAAAACGTAGAAATATGAAACTCAGAGTAAAAATTTGGTAGAGAAATATAATACTAGTAATCCGTATATATTGTGTGAAAATTAAACATTGAAATAAGATACTTTTATTACGAAGGTATAAAAGGCTTCTTTAGGCGAATATTAAAAGAAAATACATTGTTATAAATGAAAAACTGGACGAATATTCAAAGTTAGTTGTGCTGTGCCACGAATTAGGACATGCGATTTATCACAGTTCAAAAAATAAACTTCTTATGAAAATTAATTTTTTAATTATAATCCAGAGTTGGAAAACGAAGCAAATGAATTTGCAGCAGAATTAATGAAATATCAAGAAGAAGTTAGTTATGAAGTTGCTAGAAATTGTGATTTAGGATTGCAAGTGTTGGAAGAAATGAAAAGATATATAAAATAATAAAATTTGGGGTTAATTTTGGTTTCGGAATATAAAAAGATGGAGGAATCAAAATGAAAAAATTATTTGTAATTTTGACATTAGCATTTATCAGTACTAATGCATTTACGGAAACATTATATTTAAAAATTGTAAGGAAGCTAGATCAAAAGGCTATAAAATATCAAAAAGGGTGAGCCTGGATATGCAAGACATTTAGACAGGGATAGAGATGGGATCGCTTGTGAAAGTAAATAATTTATAAAATATAAATGGAGGAAATTTATGAAAAAAATGCTGTTGATTTTGTGTTTAGGTGTTTTAATCGCATCATGCGGAGATGGAAAAGGGTAGAACTCAAAGAAACTAAAGCAAATAAAAAAAGTAGAAAGAAAACACTCAAACAGAAGCCTATGAAGTTGAATTATCTGCAGGACATTATGTAGGAGTAGATATTCCTGCTGGGATTTACGATATAACTGCTATTAAGGGTACTGGAAATGTTTCAAGTAGTAACATGTATGATGGGGGAATCAATCAGGTGATGGGAACACAAGATGATGGTGTAAGTGTTAAAGAATTTAAAAATTTAAAATTAGATAAAAAAGATATTTCTATTACAGTAAATGGCACTGCAGTTATAAAACTTTCAAGTAAGGCTGCACAAACCAAAAATTTAAAACCCAAAGAAAATCCAGCCAAAAAAGAATATACTTTCAGTAGTGGTAACTATGTTGTTGGAAAGGATATTGAACGTGGAATTTACGATGTTATCGCAGTAAAAGGAAATGGGAATATTTCATCAGATAATATGTTTGAGGGTGGTATCAACGAAGTTTTTGGTACGAGCGGGGACGGATTCTATGTAAAAGAATTTAAAAATGCCTATTTTAATGATGATGTCCAATTAACAGTTTCAGGTGTCACTATTAAATTAGTTCCAAGCAAATAGTGTCAGTAAAATTAATTTTTATAGAGTTATTTCAAAATTGGAATAACTCTTTTTATTCAAAAAATTCTTGCATTAACGCAAGAATTGTGGTATCATAATACAGAGGTGGTGAAAAATGAAAATTGATAAATATACACAAATCAGAATGAAAATGATAGAAAAAAAAATTTACTGGAAAGATATAATGGATAAAATTGGGTATTCTAACTGGGGATTAAGGCTGGCAATAAAAAATAATAATTCTGAAATAATTAAAAAAGTTGAAAAAATAATAGATGACTTTTAATTTTTTTTTGAAAATTTCATTGCGTTAATGCAAGAAAAAATTCAGGAATCGAGGGAGGAGGTGTGAGATGAAAATAAAAAAACTATGGATAAAGATTATATCCATAGTGGCTGAATTTTGGATTAATATACTGCTGTTTCATATACCTGTAAGATTTAAGAGGTTTTTCTTTGTAAATATTTACAAAATAGTGATGGCGAGTATATTAATCGTTTTAGGAATTATAACGTATTTTATTTTAAAATTCTTAATATAAATTTATAAATCTAAGAAGTGAAGGAGATTTAGCGTATTGAGATGAAAATAAGAGTTAAGAAAGGAGAGAAATGAAAGATATAATAGCATTGATAATTTCTATGATAATTTATCATTTTTCAGGAAAAATTAAAAAGATAGTGATGTATTCACTACCTTTTGCAATGTTGTATTTATTGATTAAATCAATTTTGTACGTTACTTTTTAGAAAGCTAAAAAATAAAAGAAATAAAAGCAGGAGTTCCAATAGAAAAAGTAAGCTCAGCAAATTTCTTTGGAGTTTTATATTCCAAAACGATAACACCAAAAGATTTTAAAACTTCAACAATCCATTTGAGAACTTCTAATAAAACAGGCTCTAAAGCAGGAACAAATGTCGCATATGGTGCAAGCCAAAGAAAATATAACTTGCAAATCCTAAATAAACAGAAATATTTTCAGGAATTTCCAAGTTTTGAAATATCCTGATATATTCATTTAATCGAGGTTTCAAAAAAATAACTGGAAAATTTTCGATAACAACTTCAAATTCCTCTTCTTGAGTAGAATTGTAAGCACCGATAGCTGAACTTATAATATTGTTCCAATTATACGTTTTTGAATAAACTTCAGAATAATTTTTTATAATTTGCAATTGGGAATCCATTATTTGAATCGGCATTTGAATATTCAAATTACTATAATAAACTTTTTCCCTGAACTCGTTTATTTTTGGATAGTTGTCAAATATTTGCTGCATTCTTTGGACGCTTGGGTAATTCATCATTAATTGCATTTTTTGGATATTAGGATTATTCAGCAATTTTTGAAGGCTTTCAGGTAAAGGCATAAAAAGTACCCCCTTTCTTTTAGGATGTTAGCACTCAATTTAAGATATTGCTAACACAGAAAGTATATCATAGTAAATTATAAATTTCAAGGAGGATAAATGTTTAAAGAATTTTTAGAGAAATGTCTGAGATATGAAAATTTGTATATCTTAGAAGAAACAGGGAATAGGGAAAAGATTAAGAGGGTTAGCAAGAGGCACGGAAAAGTAACAGGAGCAAGTATATTATTATTTGATTCCAGGACAAAAAGAACGACAGTAAACGAAATATACTTTAACAGTCAGGGATATTTCATAATAAGGGATCAGAAAAGATTGAGACTGGGAAAATTTAATTAACAAAAAAAGCACTCCGAAGAGTGCTAGAAAATAAAAGATACTATATATTGTGTTTATTATAACATAGTATGTTTAAAAACACAATATATAGGAGAGGAAAAGATGAGATTTTCAACATATTTAAACAATGCGAAATGTATGGAGTGGCAAATAAAAGCTACTCAAGGAATTTTATTTTTTTGCTTTACGAGGCACCTGCTTGGGCAAAAGAAGAAATTATTGAGAATAAAACATATTATTTTGTATCAAGAAATTTGATATTAGATGAACTGCCAATGTTTTTTGAAAAGTCTGATACTGTTTACAGAAATTTGAAAGCACTACAAGAAAAAGGACTTATTGAATATATTAAACAAGGTAAAAAGGATTTAATAAGAATTACTGCAAAAGGTAAAACTTGGAATGAATTTAAAGAAAATAATTCGGAAAAAAATCCGTCTTTTGAAGAAAACTCGGAAAAAAATCCGAATAATCTCGGAAAAAATCCGAAAAGAGTCAAAAACTCGGAAAAAATCCGACAAATAATAATACTATATATAATTATAATAATACTAATATATTAAATAATATATATAGTTCGGTGATAGATTATTTGAACAGAAAAACAGAACGTACAGGAAAAGAAAAATATAGTTCAACATCACCTAAAACACAAAAACTAATAAAAGCAAGGCTAAGAGAAAATATGAGCTGGAAGACTTTAAAACCGTTATAGACAAGAAGTGCAAAGAATGGCTAGGCACAGATATGGAGAAATATTTGCGTCCAGAAACGCTTTTTGGAAACAAGTTTGAGAGTTATTTAAAACAAAAAACAGGAGGAAATAACAATGGAAACACAAGGAATAAGAGAAGCTATACAGGAAATGCTGAGAAAAAAGGGTTTGACAAGCACAATGATTATAAGCCAGACTACTCAAAGGGATTCGATGACTGGAATTAGTGCTCCAAGTGTATCAGCTAGTATTTTTAAAGAGAAAGAAATTGAAAATATATGGGCTTATCAAAATTAATGGAACAGGATTGGCATAAGAGATTTGAAAATGCAGAAGTCAAATCAACCAAGGAAATGGAATTTAAAAGTCATTTGAGAAGTATTGCAAAACTTTGAAATAATCAAACAAAAGGGCTTGGGATATTAATGAGCGGTAATCCTGGAACTGGCAAAACTTATTATACAACTTGCATAATGAATGTTTTGAATCAAAAATATCTTGTTTACAAGACAACTTTATCTGATTTGCTAGAAGAAATCAGAAAAAGCTATAAAAGTTTTGAAAATGAGAATGATGATTTTTATTCAGCAGATTATCCAAAGCGGAATTGATAATTTTGATGACCTGGGAAATGAATTTTTAAGCGACTGGGGAAAAGAAAAATGTTTATGATCCTGAATTTCATTTATGAGAACAATAAGCCTCTAATAATAAACACAAATTTAGATGCTAAGCAATTATCAAGTTTTTTTAACATAAACGGCAGCGATAAATTATTAGACAGAATCCGCAGTAAATGTAAAACATATATTTAGCTGGGAAAGCCGAAGAAAAGATTTATACAAAAAAGACTTTGAGGAATTATATTAGGAGGAATAATGGATAAAATAAATCAATTGGAAGGTAAAGTAATATGTTTTAAAGGTCTTCCAGAAGATTTTTTGAACAGACAGAAAAACTAAAAAAAATATTTGAAGAAAAAAATATGAAAAAGAAGAATTGGTTTTATTTTAGAAACATTGGAATTGCAAGAAATAAAAGCAGAAAAAAGTGTTGAACAAAGATCTTTGATTTATAAAGAAATTTTATTTTTAATTTTTTATCAATAGTGATTGCTATTATTACAACAATCACTATATTGTTAGTAAGAAAATTACTTATTCTTTAATATTTTTATTAAATCAAAAATAAAATCTTTAAGTTTGTTATTAAAAATGCTGAAACGAGATTTTTTTTAAATTTTTTTTGATAAATTTGATAAAAAATAGAATTCTGTTTCGACATAGGAGATTTTACCAAAAGAATTTTTGTGTTTTTATATAATCTACAAATATATGGGACACAAAAATTGAAATATCATTAATTTGAATACTATCAAATTTTTCGAGATTTTCCAATCGAAAAGATGTATCAAATTTATATTCTGGAAATTTCTTGAAAATTTTATGTCGTGGAACAACTTCATATTTATTAATAAATTTTAAAATCTTTATATCAATATTGTCTATGAAAAACACCCTTTCTGTATAAAATTATTGTCGCTAATATTATATCACAAAGGGAGAATATATAGAATGGTGGAGAAAATGATGAAAGTCAAGATGAAATAAAATAAGGAGGAAATAAAAAATGCTAAAAGAAAAATAAAAGCAAAAGTAATAGTGATAGATTTTAATGACCGCAAAGGGTGGAAATTGTATCACAACGAGGACTTATATGGAAACACAGAGATTGCAGATGACAGATTCTGGAACGATGTGCAGGAGGGTATTACAAGTTCAGCAAGGGGACAACTTTAATTGCTGATATTAAATGCCCCTGGAAAATTGAAGAGCCTTTAAAAATTCTGAAGGTACATGAGGTGATTTATGGTGATTAGGTTGGAATTACCAGTTTACTGGAACGTAAATAAAAAACAGCAGACACTTATCGGTATGAACTGGTATCAAAGAGCAAACGGATTTCAAATTAATGAAGTCAAGAAAGCGTATCACGAATTAATCAGATTGAAGCTACTCAGCAACAAAGAAAAAATAAAAGGAAGCTATCAAGTAAGGTATAAATATTTTTATAAAAATGATAATTCTGATTTAAAAAACGTAACATCTGTTATTGATAAATTTTTTAACGATGCCTTGCAGGAACTTGGGATTGTTAAAAATGACAATGTAAAATATTTTAAAGAATCAATTGACCGAGTTGGTGGAATGGATAAGAAAAATCCGAGAGTTGAAATAGAAGTGGAGGAAATAAAAAATGATAAATGCAGAAATATTAGATTTAAAAAAAATGGATATAAGATATTTGGAGAAAATGAAAAAACTTGTCAAGGAGTTCTATGTGGCTTTTGGACAAGAGAAATATCTGAACAAGGAAGTATATAGAGCAACAAGCATTGAGCGGATGAAATTAAGAAATAGATTGTTTGATGAAGAACTAAAGGAATTTTTAGAAGCTGAGACAGATGTAGAGAAATTAGATGCTATTTGTGATATGTATTATATAGCGATAGGCACAACACTTGAACTAGGGGCATACGGCAACCAGTTTTTGTAATTGATTATTACAAACAAAGAACTTGGTTTAACGATGAACTAATTTTGGAAGCATTCGAGGAAGTCCACAGAAGCAATATGTCAAAACTTGAAAATGGAGAAGCTGTTTTCAGGGAAGATGGAAAGATAATAAAAGGTAAAAATTATTTTAGACCTAATTTGAAACAATTTATTGAATAAAAAATAGGAGGAATATTAATGAACGAATTAATAAACATAGAAGCTAAAAATACATTGACAAGTTTAGAAGTGGCGGAAATAACAGGAAAAGATCACAAAAGTATTTTAAGAGATATCAGGGATGAAATAGATAAATTGGGAGAAGAAAGAGGTCGGCTCATTTTTGTGCCGACTGAATATACGGATAATTTTAACAGAAAACAGCCTGCCTTTTTATTAAATTACAAAGGTGTCTTGCAGCTTGGAGCAAGATATAATGCTGAAACAAGGTTTAAGCTTATCGAAAAAATCGAACAGCTTCAAAAACCAATGACAGTAGAAGATATGATCATATTGCAGGCAAATGAAATGAAGAGCGTTAAGCATAGAATTGACATCGTGGAAAACAAAGTTGATAACGAGATAAGAATAGATCATACAGAACAAAGAAAGTTACAAAAAGCAGTATCTATAAGAGTATTTCAAAGACTTGACGTAGTAGATGCAGAAAGAAAATTAATGTTTTCAGCAATATACAGAGATTTGAAAGACAGATTTGGAGTTGCGAGTTACCGTGATGTGAAGAGAAAAGATTTGAAAAATGCCTTACTGTATGTTCAGAACTGGATAGAAAAAGCAGAATTGAGGAATTGAGATGGATGAAAAAGAGAAAACATTTAAAAGAATAAAAGAAAAGATATTATGCAATACAGAAATGAACAACCGTGATATTGAATTTGCAAAACTTAATGCCAATTTATTTAAGGGTATTAAATTTATTAAAAAAAGGAAGGCTAAAAATAAATGGCTTACACAGAAATCGACAGAGAAAATAAGAAAATAAGGCTTTTTTATCCAACTAACAAGCCAGCAAAGAGGATAAAAGAGTGGCAGGAAGAACTGAAAGGATATGATATAGAGATAATACCACAGAACACTATAACAGATGACCAGATGAAACTTTGCTATGTCCTATTTGACCAGTTCGCAAATTCAAAAGGCTGGGGTTTGGATTATACAAAAAACTATTTCAAAGCCCTGTTCGGAACAGTATACGAAATAAGTAACTTCAGCCTGTCACCGATGAAAAAGAATGCCTTGACTTTGGAACAGGCGACAAACTTTATACAGTTTATAATTGAGTTTGCAATAGAGCAAGATGTAAATTTGTATATTAGATTCAAAGGATAAAAGAGCAAGGCACATAAGGGAAATAGTGCCAGATATACAGAGATACGTTATAAGTTGTTTGAGAAAAAGAATATGCTGTGTATGGAAGACCTCATAATGAATACAATACAGTCGACTTGGAGCATTACGATAATGTAAATGAAATTGGTGGCTATGAGTTCG
This sequence comes from Leptotrichia wadei, assembly GCF_007990445.1. NCBI lineage: Bacteria > Fusobacteriati > Fusobacteriota > Fusobacteriia > Fusobacteriales > Leptotrichiaceae > Leptotrichia > Leptotrichia wadei. The sequence goes on along the minus strand of NZ_AP019843.1, from coordinate 13,693 downwards.
ATACAGGATTAGAAACAAGATTTTTGAGCTTATGTAGACATCACCATACGGAGATACATAACATTCCTAAGCAGGAATTTTTGGAGAAATACCATCTAGAGCCTGTTTACTTGAACGAAAGATTGGTTTATGAGCTTTTAGAAGTTTATCCCAATCACTTTAAGTTATTTAGAAAGAGGCTTAAAGATGGGTATTATAGAGGGATTATTAAGGAGGAAAAATAATGGAAATATTATATAAAATAACAGGAGTGATCTTTTCAGTTTCTATTATGGCATTTTCGATATTGTTTATGACAGCTTGCTTTAATAGTGCTATTTATGAATACAAGGAGGCAAAAAACAAAACAAGTTACTTGCTTTCACTATATATTACACTTTTAATTTCAGGTACTTTAATATTTTTAGCAGCAGTAGGAATAAAAGTAATAGTGTTAGCGTAGTTCAGTAGAAAAAGGTTAGGAAGAAAAATAAAAAAAGGAGAAAGTATGAAAAATAAGGATAGAATGCAGTTTAATTTAAAAAACTGGGAAAAACGTGGTTTCTTTGGAAATCTTTGGAGTAAAAATGATAAAAGAGCAACTTTTGAGAAGATATTAAATAAAGACAAGTATAAAAAGAAATGAGGAAATAAAATGAAACTTATTGAATTATATGGAATAAAGATAAAAGAATTAACTGAAATATTGAAAGATGAAAGAGTAAGAAAATTTGAAATAAAAGAACACACAAATTACATAGATTATTTCATTATATCGTTTGAGTTAAATTATGAAAAGAAAATACAGTTTGATATACGTTTAAGTGATATGAAAGATTATCAAAGTTGGGATTTATCAATAGAAGAAATAAGTTCTCAATAAGGCAAATATTGTAGTCAGAAATTATACATTGTACTTAGAAAGCAAAAACAAAGGTGAGCTTAAAGAACTAGAGAATAAAATATCTGAGTATGAAGCAGAACTTAAAAGGCAAAAGAGCAATATGATAAAATAAACGATTATGGTGAGAACTTATAAAGTTAGGAGGAATAAATGGCAGAAAAAACAATATTAGACGGAATAATTTTGAAAATAGACAACGGTTATCCGTTGTTGCAAGTTGAATACAAAACACTTCTTGAAAACTTCCTATCATAAAAAAAGGAAGAAAGTGTTGGAGATTGGCATAGTGGAACAATAAATTATAGAAATGTTAAAAAAGAATACTATGTGGTAGGAAATTCAGAAAAGGTTATTTTTGGTTTTATCACGCTAAAAGTGAATGGGTTGTAGATGGATATTTTGATATTAAAAGAGTTCAAAGAAAATCTGAACAAGTCACAGAAACAAGAGTTTGGTATGAATAAAAAAAAAAGGAAATTAAAATGAAGAAATTATTATTAGGAATTGTAATTTTAGGATCGTTAGGAAGTTGTGCAAGATGGGAAGACAGTCGAAAAGATTGGAAAAGCGATACAAGTGGATTAAAAAGAATTGTAAGGGTTTATACTCTTGATGGGAAAGTCTTAAAAGAATATAAAGGAATGATAAGGGTAAGAGATTCAAATAAGAGTGGAAGAATATCGTTAAATTTAATAAACGAAAACAATCGTAGAGTTACAATTGACAATGCAATCGTGATAACAGAGGAGGAATAAATGGAAATAATAATGAGAATGATAAGTGGACTAATTACATTAACGGCTGTATTAGCGCTGGTAAGATACATCTATGGATTAGTTATTGTATATAAAACCAGATTCAATATAAGCAATGTAATAATATTTTTAGTTGCTACAATAATAAATTTATTCGTGATTTATGGATTGATTTGGATTATAAGTTTTTTTTCGATTAGAGTATAAAGAGGTATAATTAATTATAATAAAAAGGTATTTAAGGAGGATAAAGAATGAATAATTTAATAGCAGATGAAGTGTTTATTTTAAGAAAAAATTTGAACCGAGTTAATAGTGAAATAGAAGAAATAGAAAGAGATTTTGAAATAAAATATCCAAACTCGGTGGTAATAATTAATTCTGAATTAAATGATTTATATAAAAAAAGCGGCACAATCAGCATTTAATGCAGTTGCAGCTTTAAATCCATACGTTTTAATAGCAATGGCAATAATAGGTGCTATAATGCTAATTTGGACGGGACTTACTTGGCTATATAATAACGTATCTTGGTTTAGAGATGGTGTTAATATGGCTTGGGATTTTATAAAAGAACACTGGATAATGATATTGTCTTATTTAGGAGGTTTTTTAATAGGCGGACCAATCGGTATAGCACTTGTTTGGTTATATAACAACGTGAGTTGGTTTAGAGATGGTGTTAATGCAATTTGGGATCAGATAAAAGAACATTGGGAAATGGCGGTAGGAGCAATCGCCGGTCTTTTATTAGGAGGTCCAATCGGGCTGCGATCGGGCTTTTATTGGCTGGCTTGTTGAGCTTTATAATAAAACGAAACTTTAGAAATGCGGTTAATACAGTTTGGAATGCTGCCAAAAAAATTATTTCAGAGGCTTGTTCAGTAATTGCAGGAGCGATTGAGGAGTTATTAGTATTTTAGGAACTGCAATATCGAGAATGGCAGAATTTCTTGCAAAATCTAAAACTGCTTCACAGCAAAAAAAATAGGAGTAGCGTTCACTCCGCAGCCTTTAACATATCAAAGTGCAAGTTTAGGTAATTTAGGACATAAAGCGGTGGGAACTAATAATTTCCAAGCACAAGGTGGTTGGGGAATGACTACTATCGATGAGCATGGAGATGAAGCTATTTGGTTGCCAAACGGCTCAATGGTTGCAAGAAACACAACAACTAACGATATGTTAAACAATTTAAAATCTATTAAAGCTAATACTCGTGGTGGACTGAAAGACAGTGGAACAGTTGTTACAAATAATAATCATTTTGTATTTAATGTTAATGGAAATGATGAAACACTAAACGAATTAAAAAATGAACTGAAAAATTAGGAATAGTTTAGAGGTATAGAATGCAAGTATTAGATTTTTTAAAAAAAGCAATTGCAGGATTTGAAGCACAAAGATAGACTTGAAAAAATGTATTTAAAATATTTTGGCATAAAACCTAATGGATTTTTAGGTACTATACCTCTTTTAGTAATTTCGACCGATTATAGTCAAGATAATGAAATAACAGGCTACAAATCGTATTTAAAGATAATTTTAATGAAAATATGTTTGTGAATCCATATACATTAAAAATTGAGGTAATTTTACACGGTAAAGAATGGAAAGATGAACTCGAGAAATTAGTTAAAGAATCAAAAAAAGAAATTATACAACATTTATGTATACTAAATTTGATAAGGTTTATGCTCCACTTGCAATAACTAGTGTCAGTTACTCGGAAAATTATCAAAATTATACTAGTATAAAAGTTTCGATAAATTTAAAAGAAGTAAACTTGTTAAAATTTACTACAACTGACGGAAAGACTACAACGAGTGCTTATGATCCAGAGACTAATACCCAAAATCGAGAAATGTCTGAAGTTTCGATGAGTGAATCAATGAAAGGTGGACTTGGAGATGATCCTAGAACAGGGGATATTAAAGCATGAGAAAATTATATAGTTTTGATATTTTATATAAGAAAAATAAAAAAAGTAGTTACAGAATTTTATTAGACGATGGAGAAGAAACGTTGTTAGTTATATTGGAAATTTACAATATAAAAGAACTTTGGTATTTAGATGTAAATACTGATAACGAAAATTTACATATGGGTCAAAGAATTAATGCATACGAAGATTTGTTCTTATTGTGCAGAAGACGATATAAAGAATTCCCAAATGTTAAAATGATAGCTTTGCCAATTAATTTGAATGGCTTTGATGTTGAGTTTACAACAGAGACAGCTGGAATATTACAGGATATTATGGTGGTGGTTTAATGGCTGAGAACACAGGAAATGATAATTACTATATTTTGTGGGACAGATATGCAAAAGTAACTTTTAAAGTAAAAAATGGAGATGAAACAGAGGAAATTGAATTTGAAAGATTTCAAATTGAAAATGGAGTTGATTATTCGCCAGATTTCGAGATACAAACTGAATTTGATATAACAGAAAGCACTAATATTGCTAAAATAGTTATTTATAATTTAACAGATGAAATGATTAAAAATTAAAAAAGGTGTTGAAGTAGTTATTGAAGCTGGGTATTGGAATGATGGAGTAAATAAAGATATTGGTGTTATCTATAAAGGGATTATCGAGAGTTTGAAAGGAAGTTGGAGCAACGCTGATAAGAAATTTGAGATAACTTGTAATACTTATAATGATGAATACAAGGATACAAAAATAAATCTTAAAACTGGAAAAGGGACAAAAGCTAGCACAATAATAAAATTAATTTTATCAAAATTGATAAATTAAAAGCTGGGACAATAGAGCTTGGTAAGGATATTGATTATAAAGACGGAAAACAATGCATAACAACGTAAAACACATCTTTAAAGAAATTAAAAGTGTTTTTTTTTATAACAAATGGAGTTGTCACTTTTCAACCACGAGATAAGATAAATAGAGGTATTTTAGAATTTGATCCGAATCGATTTCAAGATGTAAAAGAAAATGACGGTACTTATACATTGAAAAGTATATTTGATCATAGATTTCAAGAAGGTTTTAAGATTAATTTAGATTTAAAAAAGGAATTTGAGCAACTTGAAATTAAAGGAGAGTATCTTATCACAAAAGGTAAGCACGTTATTAATTTTAAAAGCGATGCATATACAGAGTTGGAAATAAAACTAAATTTGATGATGAAGAAGCTAAGAAAGCTAATGAAATCGAAATTGTTTCTGGAAAAAAAGGGAAAAATGAGAAAGCATCTAAAAATAAAAAGAAAAAAGCAAAAGAAAAAGACGATAAAAAGAGTAAGAAAAATGAAAAAAATACTAAAAAAACAAGCAAAAAAGAAAACGAGGTTAAAAAATCTAATAACACAGAAACTAAAAAAACTACTACAAAAAGTAGCGGAAATAAAAAAGAAAAAGACTGGGATAGAATAGTGAGAACATATGGAGTAGGAGGTAAAAAGTGAGAAAAAAAACAGTAGGAGATCATATAGAATCAATGATAAGTGGAAGATTTGATAATTTGAATACTTTTGCAATAGCTAAAATTGTTGAAGTAGATAACTCTAACATGAGCTGTAGTATACAAATGTTAGATATTCCTGAACTTTTGGCACACGTGATGAAGTTGAAATAATTGAAAATGTTCCAATTGTCTGATTTTTTGGGGTGTAAATGCAAAGTAAATGCTCCATTGGCTGCGAATGATAAGGTTTTAGTAGCTTTTGCCAACATGATACATTTAATGCAAGAAACGCTTCTGAACCTTGCGAGCCGAACTCTAGTGCAAAATTTGATATAAATAATGCCGTTGTAGTTGGACAAATAACAAGTGATGCAGAAAAGAACATATCTAACGACTTCTATATCACTTATGGTGGAACGCTTGTAACAATAAATGATAGCGGTGTCAATATAAAAGGTGGTTCAATCAGTATAAGTGGGCCTGTTAAAGTTGACGGAAGTTTAGAAGTTAGTGGAGACGCTACAATTGGTGGAAAGTCATTTTTAACTCATACAAATGGTGGATTACCATTGGATTAGGAGGATATCATGGAGAGTGTAGAAAGTTGGCTAACAGAAAAAAATGATGATAAAGAAATAGATGTTGCAATCGGTAAAAATATTATATTAAGTTCAGAATTAAAAAAATAAGATTACGTTTGGAAAATAAATTAAGGTTATTTTTAACGAATGGTTTTGCATAAGAATGAAGGTATTTATTGGCTTAAAAGAAATGAAAATAATGGACAAATAGGAAATTTATTAGAAAAATTTAATATAGAGGCCCAGGTCAAAGAAACGATTTTGTCGGATGAAGATGTGGCAGAAATAACAAAGTTTGAAAGTGATTTTGAAAATAGAAATGGAAACTATAATTTTAAAGTGGAAATGTTATTGAAAAATGGAAAGACTTTAGCGTTTTAGAAAGGAGGAACGATGGATTTCGGAGTAACAGAAAAGGGATTTGTGTTAAAAAGTTTTACAGATATTATGAAAGATATAGAAAATAGGTACAAAGCAAGATTACAAGATAATAATTATATTTTAGATTTTAATACTCCTGAAGGGATTCATTCTGAAGCGATAGGCTATGAATTATCACAAATATGGGAAGAATTGTTAGAATTTAATAATCAAATGAATCTAAATACAGCAACAGGAATATATTTAGATTTCTTTGGAACTTTACTGAGAACTCCACGGGAAGCAGGGGCTTATGCAACCGGACAGGTTAAAATAATAGGAGAAAAGAATAGAGTTATACCAGCACAAACAATTATTAAATATGCTGAAAAAGAATATAGACTATTATCAAACGTTGCGTTGGATAAATTAGATAATAATGAGTATTACGGAATAGGATTTATTCAGGCTCTTGAAATCGGAGAAGAAAGCAATATCACAAGTGATGTTACTTTTACGACTGAATATGAAGGAGTTGCTAAAATTACAAATGATGCGGATGTAACTGGTGGTGCAAATAATGAGAGTGATAGTCTTTATAGGGAAAGACTTAAAAGAAAGGAAACAGTTGAACAAACCGCTACACATGCAGCATTATATAACGGATTAATGGCTTTGGAAAATATTAAAAATGTGTTGATATTAGATCCTGAAACTGAGCCAGCTACTGAAGCTGGAACAGTTAAAAGAAGTGCTTTTAGAAGGAACACCGGATGACAAAATTTTTGAAACTATTTTAGATTTGAAAGCAGATGGCATATTGACTCGCAGATTCTAATGCACAAACTTTTGAAAAAAAATAAAAAGAGGTGTATTTGAAAGAAAATAATATATAACATCATAAAATATAGTACGTTATTAATAAAAGTTGAAGTTTTGGAAACAAAAAATTTAGATGAAAAAGATAGTCGTTGGACAAAACAAATACAACAGGAAATTTTAAATTATATTAATAATCTAAAAACAGGAGAATCTATTAGTTATTTAAAGACATATTCAGAAGTGTTAGGAATTGACGATATAAGAAAAATAAATTTGAAAATGGGATTAACAGAATCCGATGTTGAAATACAAAATTTCGACAAAACATTTACAGTCCCAGTTGGTCAAAATTTCAAATAAACGAAAATAATATCGAGGTAATTTATGTTTAAGAGTAGCGAAGAGTATACAGATGAAATAATAAGTAGATTTCCACGTACAGAAGAGACAGGGGAAGCAATAATTATTTTTTGTTAAATTTATATTTAGAAGAAGTAAGACAAGCAAGTAAAGGAATATATGAACTTTTGAAATCTTTAAACATTATGGAGGCGGAAGGTTACGTATTGGACAAATTTGGAACATCTTTTAATTTGAAAAGGGACACGAACGAAAAAGATGAAAATTATAGAAAAAGAATACTTGCTGAAATTTCAAGGAAAAGTAAAAATGCAACTTTTGAAACAATCTTAAACGTGCTCAAGATTATAATTGAAAATTATGAGCAAAATATTTTTATTTTTAAAGAAGGGATTATAAAAGATAAAGTTAAAAACATAGATTTTAAAGTTAAAAATGGAAGTTTTAACGGAAATTTTGAAACACAATTTTATAAAGAAAAAGCAGGAAGCATTTACATTATATTGAATAAAAGACTGTCTGCATATATAAAAAAGAGTATCTTAAATATCTTGCTCGAAATAAGAGCGAAAGGTGTGGAAATAACTGTTGATTTTAAATATAAGGTGCAAACAGCTAATTATATTTCAAATGGGGCCTTTGTTGGAGCGAAAAGAATTTTAAAAATAGAGGATAGCTTTTATGATGAGATTTTGCAACAAAAAAGTTATGAGAGTAATTTAGCAAGAATAAATGTAATTACACAAGAAGGAGTAAGATAGATGTTAAAAAAAATAAAGGATTGGATAGGAACGAATTTAGATGTTTACAAAGTTGAAAGTGCAAACGATGTTGGTGCTGGATTGGTTAGGCATATTTGGAAAGGTGAAGAAACAGCAACTCAAGTTGGGACAACATTGTCAGCACAAGTCATGAATGATTTACAAAAAGGGTTGGTGCATACTCTAGATACAATTAGAACTGTTGGAACTAACAAAGATATCTACGAAGTTGCATTGACTGGAATCGAAGAATTTGGTGTATTTGACGGATTAAAATTGTTAATTAGAATTGATGGAGAAAATCAGTTTGAGGATGTATTTTAAAATTAGGTGGTGCAGAATATCAGATCTATCAATTAAAAAATAATATGTTAGATAAGATTGACAAAGGGATTTTGAAAGACAAAAGGAATATTTGCACAGCTTCAAAAACAATTCTTTTGTTTTATCAGATAGCACTTTGTACGGATCACAAAAAGGAACGGCATTGGAAGGAAATCGGTTAGCTGAAATTCTAGGATTACAATTCGGCGGAAACATACAGGACATTGGCAATAAAACGAAAGGTAAGTTTTATTATGATAATGTTATGAAATTCTATTACGAATGTATTGAAGACAACAGTCTGACATACAACGATTCAGGGAAATTCAGGGCGATAAGTAATAAACCAATTTCCGATAAAGTGGAAAATTTATCCAAAGTTCAGCAAGCGAGACTTTACGTTCATGCAGAAGCAATTGGTGCTGGAAGAACTACATGTAATATTGTAGAAAAAGTTGGGAATATTGTAACCATCATCTTTGACAGTGGTAATGCATTAAGTGGGATTAATGATGGTACTGTCATTTTCCAAGTTCCAGACGGATTTAAGCCCAAGACATTTCTTTCGGTTAATGCATCACAGTACAACGTCTCCAACGGAGCGGTTTACATTGAACCTAATGGGATTGGTAAATGGAAAGGCGCAACGGTTAATTCTGCTAGTATTATTTTTTCGGTTAGCTATATTGTTTAATAAAGTCAATAAAATCAATAAATATTTTTCAAAATTCTGTATAAATTCATAAGTTAGCACAGAATAAAAATCAAAAAAAAAAATAATAAAATAGGAGTGATAAAAATGGCAGTAATTTACATTTATTTAATCGCAACAATGGAGTGTATAGCACGACCGACAGTTACAACAGCAGAGGAATTTAAAAAAAATCCGAACTTGTTTTATCCTGACTGGAATGAAGAAACTATGAAATTCTCAACATCTTTACTTTCAAATCCAACTTTGGACAAAAAAACTGGAGAGTTGAGAGAAATGACAGAAGTGGAGAAAATAAAAGCTGGTAAAACAGTTTTAAGCGATGGAAATTATTTGGATGAGGTTAGTGAAACAATAGTTACAATCGCAAAACCAAATGACTGGAGTATCTGGGATAAAATGGCAATACTTGGAAAGTCGATAATGATTTACTGAATAAAAAATTAAAAGAGTTAAGGAAAAGCATTAAAAGACTTAGCAGAAGCTAAATTAAATTTTTTAAATCAATCTCTCGAAATCGAAAAGATGGTAAAAATACACATTTGAAAATAACGAAAGAAATAGAAACAGCTTATCGTTAAAAATGTCGCTAATGTGGACTTTGGAACAAGATAAAATCGAGAAAGTAAAAGTGCAAAATGATAAAAAAATGGTTGAGTTTATTGAATTGGACAGGTCAGAATTAAAAGTTTTGGCTAAAAAATTCAGGATATTTTAGAAATTGCTGACATGGCAGAGCAAATGGCAGTAGTTGGAATCAGCAGATACACTATTGAACAAATGTTGGATTTAAACGTAAAAGATTTTTTTCAAAATTAAGAGGAGTGATTTGAATGAATATAGAAAAATTGATATGCACAGAAATAGAATTGGATGGTAAAAAATATAAAGTTGTTGGAGTAAAATTTGAAGAAGACAACATAATATTGAATGTTGAAGAAATAAAGGAAGTGATGTAGATGAATAGATTTGAAAAAATATTTGATTATTTACTAAAAGTTGAAGGTGGATACTCAAATGATAAATATGATGCTGGAGGAAAAACAAAATACGGAATAACTGAAGAAGATGCAAGAGACTTTGGATATAAGGGAGATATGCAAGATTTAACAATAGATTTTGCAAAAAATATATATCTAAAAAAATATTACTTAGGAAACATGCTAGATAAAGTTGTAAATGACAAAGTGGCTTTATCTATATGCGACTGGGCTGTAAACAGCGGCAGAAATGGAACAAAACGCACAGATTGCTATAAACCAATTGACAAATGCAAATCTTGATGTGGACGGAATAATCGGAAACAAAACATTGGAAGCATTAAATTCGGCAGATCCTGAAAAATTTTGGAAGTTTATCATAATTTACAAAGAATTTATTACAAAGGAAAAGTTGAAGCTGACAGAACACAAGAAAGATTTTTGACAGGTTGGTTAAACAGAGTTCAGAGAAAGGAGGAGTATTTGAAAGATTGGGATAAGGAAAATGTAGGGACTGAAAATAAGAAATATTCTTTTACTCAATCAAGTTTGGATAAAATGAAAATGTACATCCAAAACTAGTTGAAGTAATGAAAGCTGCAATTGAAAACAGTCCGTATGATTTTAGAATTACGAGGAGCAAGAACAACAGAAGAACAAAAGCATTATTTGCGTTAGGAAGAACTAAACCAGGGAAAATTGTAACATATGCCAATGGTGTTACTTCAAAATCTAATCATCAAATTAAAAGTGATGGATTTGGACATGCAGTTGATATATTTTTAACAGGAGTTTATGAAAACGGAAGTTATCGAAAATTTTCAGAACAGGAAGGTTACGATGTTAAAAGATTGAAAGATGTTGCAGATCATATCTTGGCAGTTGCAAAATCCAAAAACATTAACATCGGATGGGGTGGAAACTGGAAAAAGAAAGATACGCCACATTTTGAACTAAAATAATGTGCAAATGGCTTGAATACAAGCTGAATTTGAACGTTAAAAATAATTTTGGATAAATAGGTTGGCTAGCAAGATAAAGTTTGTTGTATAGCTTGCTGGATAGCTTAAAATTGATGTTAATTAAAATAAGAAAAGGAGAGATAAAATGGATAAACAGTTACAAGTAATTTTAATAGGGATGTTAGTGGATTTCACTAGAAAAGAAATACTAGAAAAGGAGATAATCTTTGGGGCTAAAAAAAGGAATAGAAAAACTAGAAGCTGTTAAAATAACTTTTGGAAAGTTTAAGGAATTTGTAAAAAAGGCACAGGAGATAAACAACCCATACATTCCTGATGATATTGAGAGCTTTACTGAAGATTTATTACTGAAAGGTGCTGAAGCAACTTGAAAACTGTAAATGTGGATGAAATAATACACAAAATACTTGGAGAAGAAAACAGCAATAGGAATATAAGGAGCATAATTAATGATAGAGGACTTAAAAGTAATAATAGACAATCACGGACTTTTCTTATACTTTTCTTTTCAGGAGTGCTGTTTGGAGTAGTGGCACAGAAGATGGTAGACAATCAGCCAGTAAAACCATATGTTAAGCGTATAGCCGTCGCTGGAATGACAATGGCGATTGCTCTATCCCTTAATAAAGTGGTGGTCATTTCAACGCTGGGTTTCTGTATCCGTGGAGTCCTGTCTTGGGATTTTTCGGAGAAGCTCTGCTAGAAACAGTAAATCAGAAAAGATATGGTATAAGCACTGGATTTTTGAACTTTTACTGGAAAAGTTTGGATTTGTGAAGAAACGGAGGATAAAATGAAAACATATCACAGAAGTCGTAAATTTCTTATAGTAATGTTAGGGTTAGTTTTTTTAAACTCAGTTCTGACATTAAAATTAAGAGGATATCAAAGAAAAGAAAATTTGACAATGATAAAACAGAATTAAGGAATAAATATCCTGAGCATTTAGTTACATAGAAGAAAAATCAAAAAGAGAGGATTTGTATTTTGATTGGGACTAATGCAATAGTCTTAATCATGATAGTGGGATTTGATCGTTTCGAGTTTTTGAAGAAACAGATGAGACTGTAAAAGCTAATAAGAAAAAAAAATAAAAAAAAGAATAGGAATATTTATATAGGGCAGTCGTAAAGATTGCCCTGTCTTTTTATTGACTAACTAAGAAAGTAGTGATATAATTAGTTATCAACCTATCTGGAGGATCTCTATTGAAAATAATCATAAATGTAGTAGTATACTCTGCATTTTTATCGATGCATATGAAAAAGGAAGTACTTTTATGAAGATGATTTTTAATTTAGGAATGGTGCGGTATGAGGGAGTTTCAGGTAGAAAAGTTGACAGCACCATTAATCCCTCACCAGTAAATAAGAATTTTAATATATATTAGACAGTTGATTGACTGTCTTTTTGTAGTTGTAAAAGTAAAAGAATGATGTAAAATAATAAAGAAAATGAAATAAAGGAGTTGGTCAAAATTTGTATCAATAAGATAAGTGAGGATATTGTAAAAGATTTTAAAATAGATGGAAAAATGAAGATTTAAAATATTATGAGGACGTTTTCAATGTGAATGATTTTATTAAACAAGAAAAATTTTTTAATTTTAGGATATAAAGGCACAGGAAAACATATTTTTTAAAAAAAGTAAGAGAAATTAAAGAAGAAAATAATTTTAAAATTATTAATTGCAATATGGAAAAGTTTTATCTTATTTTGAATAAATTAGATAAAACTAAGATAGAAAAATATAAGAAAAGAATTAGATATGATTTGGAAATTTATGATTTTATTGAAATCTTTAAGAGAATAAAAGATGAAAAAATGAATGGAGAAAATAGAAAAAAATCTTAAGTTAATAAATAAATTTTTGCAAAAAATAGTTTTTTTTGAACCTATCTTCTGATAAGATAATAAGTAAAATTATAGAAAGAGAAATCGAAACACAAATTGAAACCAATTTACTTGAAAAATTATTTTCTACTATAAAAAATAGATTTAATTTAAAAGAACAGAAAAGTTCTGTAAAAGCAGAATACTATGATTTTTGGAAGATTTTGAAGAAAAACATCATCAATTTTGAGTGAATGTACATTTGGAATAGGAATTTTTTTGATGAATTGGATTCTAAGTTTGAAAAAGGTACTGAAAATGAAAGAATATTACTTTCGTTATTAGAAGAAACCAAAAGATTAAATTATGAATATGAAAATCTCGATATTTTTGTATGTTTGAGAACAGAAATATTTGAATTGTTAAATTCTCCTGATTTAAACAAAATAAAAGAAGATAAATCAATTACCTTTAAATGGGATAGACGGACCTTATTAAAAGTAATAAAAAAGAGACTTGGAGAAGACAATGAATCTGACTCTGAGTTTATAAAAAATATTTTGAAAGTAACAAAAAAAGAATAAATTTAAAAAACAATAAAAGAAAAATAGAAATTTTAAATATATATTAAACAAAACGAGATACAGACCAGAGATGTAGTTGCATTCTTTAAATATGTTTTGAAAATAATCCAGAAATCCCTATAATTAATGAAACGTTGGATAAAGAATATGGTTATTCCAATTATTTGTATCAAGAAATCAAAAATGAATTATCCGATTTTATGATAATAGAAAAATAGAGGATATATTCAATAAAATAAAAAAATTCAATAAGAGTGCTTTTATCATTAAAGATTTTTAAGAAAAATAGAATAGATAAGAAGCAAAAAGAGTTTTATTTGAATTTT
>NZ_AP019842.1 GCF_007990445.1 Leptotrichia wadei | reverse complement strand
AGGTATAATATACTATAAAATTCAGATTAGGAGTAACAGATATGGAAGACAAGGAAAAATTGAGAAAGATTATAAAAGAAACTAGGTTGCAAAAAAATATAGCTAGGGATAAAATATCTGAATTACTGAAAAAAAGAGGGATAAAATATGCCGAATCTTCATTATCACGTTATGATAAGGGTATAACAGAAAGCATAAAGGCAGAAGTATTGAAAGGGATTTCAGAGATATTAGGGCTTGATGTAATTGAAATGTATAAATTGGCAGGATTGCTAAATGAAAACGAAGATATAAGATTTGCTAAATTAAATAAAAGAGAACGTGATCAGTATAGTGAAATTGAAAAGGGGCAGCCTACTTTTTTAACGATAATAGCATAAGTGATGAAGATAAGAAAAGATTGCATGATAGTTTGCAAGAACTTTTTTTGACGCTAAAATGAAAAACAAAAAAGAGGAGGTTTTATATGAAAACGTAGAAATATGAAACTCAGAGTAAAAAAAATTTGGTAGAGAAATATAATACTAGTAATCCGTATATATTGTGTGAAAAATTAAACATTGAAATAAGATACTTTTATTACGAAGGTATAAAAGGCTTCTTTAGGCGAATATTAAAAAAGAAAATACATTGTTATAAATGAAAAACTGGACGAATATTCAAAGTTAGTTGTGCTGTGCCACGAATTAGGACATGCGATTTATCACAGTTCAAAATAAACTTCTTATGAAAATTAATTTTTTTAATTATAATCCAGAGTTGGAAAACGAAGCAAATGAATTTGCAGCAGAATTAATGAAATATCAAGAAGAAGTTAGTTATGAAGTTGCTAGAAATTGTGATTTAGGATTGCAAGTGTTGGAAGAAATGAAAAGATATATAAAATAATAAAATTTGGGGTTAATCGGAATATATAAAAGATGGAGGAATCAAAATGAAAAAATTATTTGTAATTTTGACATTAGCATTTATCAGTACTAATGCATTTACGGAAACATTATATTTTAAAAATTGTAAGGAAGCTAGATCAAAAGGCTATAAAAATATCAAAGGGTGAGCCTGGATATGCAAGACATTTAGACAGGGATAGAGATGGGATCGCTTGTGAAAGTAAATAATTTATAAAATATAAATGGAGGAAATTTATGAAAAATGCTGTTGATTTTGTGTTTAGGTGTTTTAATCGCATCATGCGGAGATGGAAAAGGGTAGAACTCAAAGAAACTAAAGCAAATAAAAAAGTAGAAAGAAAACACTCAAACAGAAGCCTATGAAGTTGAATTATCTGCAGGACATTATGTTAGGAGTAGATATTCCTGCTGGGATTTACGATATAACTGCTATTAAGGGTACTGGAAATGTTTCAAGTAGTAACATGTATGATGGGGAATCAATCAGGTGATGGGAACACAAGATGATGGTGTAAGTGTTAAAGAATTTAAAAATTTAAAATTAGATAAAAGATATTTCTATTACAGTAAATGGCACTGCAGTTATAAAACTTTCAAGTAAGGCTGCACAAACCAAAATTTAAAACCCAAAGAAAATCCAGCCAAAAGAATATACTTTCAGTAGTGGTAACTATGTTGTTGGAAAGGATATTGAACGTGGAATTTACGATGTTATCGCAGTAAAAGGAAATGGGAATATTTCATCAGATAATATGTTTGAGGGTGGTATCAACGAAGTTTTTGGTACGAGCGGGGACGGATTCTATGTAAAAGAATTTAAAAATGCCTATTTTAATGATGATGTCCAATTAACAGTTTCAGGTGTCACTATTAAATTAGTTCCAAGCAAATAGTGTCAGTAAAATTGATTTTTATAGAGTTATTTCAAAATTGGAATAACTCTTTTTATTCAAAAAATTCTTGCATTAACGCAAGAATTGTGGTATCATAATACAGAGGTGGTGAAAAATGAAAATTGATAAATATACACAAATCAGAATGAAAATGATAGAAAAAAAATTTACTGGAAAGATATAATGGATAAAATTGGGTATTAACTGGGGATTAAGGCTGGCAATAAAAATAATAATTCTGAAATAATTAAAAAAGTTGAAAAAATAATAGATGACTTTTAATTTTTTTTGAAAATTTCATTGCGTTAATGCAAGAAAAAATTCAGGAATCGAGGGAGGAGGTGTGAGATGAAAATAAAAAACTATGGATAAAGATTATATCCATAGTGGCTGAATTTTGGATTAATATACTGCTGTTTCATATACCTGTAAGATTTAAGAGGTTTTCTTTGTAAATATTTACAAAATAGTGATGGCGAGTATATTAATCGTTTTAGGAATTATAACGTATTTTATTTTAAAATTCTTAATATAAATTTATAAATCTAAGAAGTGAAGGAGATTTAGCGTATTGAGATGAAAATAAGAGTTAAGAAAGGAGAGAAATGAAAGATATAATAGCATTGATAATTTCTATGATAATTTATCATTTTTTCAGGAAAAATTAAAAGATAGTGATGTATTCACTACCTTTTGCAATTGTATTTATTGATTAAATCAATTTTGTACGTTACTTTTAGAAAGCTTTCTAAAAAATAAAAGAAATAAAAACAGGAGTTCAATAGAAAAAGTAAGCTCAGCAAATTTCTTTGGAGTTTTATATTCCAAAACGATAACACCAAAAGATTTTAAAACTTCAACAATCCATTTGAGAACTTCTAATAAAACAGGCTCTAAAGCAGGAACAAATGTCGCGTAAGGGAAGCCAAAAAATATATAGCAGATGGACAAGATGCAAAATATTTTCAGGAATTTCCAAGTTTTGAAATATCCTGATATATTCATTTAATCGAGGTTTCAAAAAAAATAACTGGAAAATTTTCGATAACAACTTCAAATTCCTCTTCTTGAGTAGAATTGTAAGCACCGATAGCTGAACTTTAATATTGTTCCAATTATACGTTTTTGAATAAACTTCAGAATAATTTTTTATAATTTTAATTGGGAATCCATTATTTGAATCGGCATTTGAATATTCAAATTACTATAATAAACTTTTCCCTGAACTCGTTTATTTTTGGATAGTTGTCAAATATTTGCTGCATTCTTTGGACGCTTGGGTAATTCATCATTAATTGCATTTTGGATATTAGGATTATTCAGCAATTTTTGAAGGCTTTCAGGTAAAGGCATAAAAGTACCCCTTTCTTTTAGGATGTTAGCACTCAATTTAAGATATTGCTAACACAGAAAGTATATCATAGTAAATTATAAATTTCAAGGAGGATAAATGTTTAAAGAATTTTAGAGAAATGTCTGAGATATGAAAATTTGTATATCTTAGAAGAAACAGGGAATAGGGAAAGATTAAGAGGGTTAGCAAGAGGCACGGAAAAGTAACAGGAGCAGTATATTATTATTTGATTCCAGGACAAAAAGAACGACAGTAAACAGAAATATACTTTAACAGTCAGGATATTTCATAATAAGGGATCAGAAAAGATTGAGACTGGAAAATTTAATTATAAAAAAAGCAAAACCGATGAATTACTTGGAATGTTAGGAGATAGAGACGTGGTTGATATTGCTGGAACATTTTCGACTGTTGAGGTTGTAGCAGAATCAAAATCAGCTGGAGTTGTAAATAATGTGAATGTAGTCATTGAGGACTTGGTAGCTCCAAATCCATCTATTATGGATGGCATGTTTATAGCAACAGTAGGGTAGGTGAATTAAATGGCGAAAGAGAATAAAAAGGAAGAGGTAAAAGCTATTGTTGAAGCAGTAGCTTTAACACCTTTGAGATACAACGATGTTAGATATGAAATTGGTGATAAGTTGGAATTAACTGAGGCAGAATTTGAAATTTTGTCAAAAAATAAACTTGTCGGCGAAAGAGTTGATGAGTAATGACGGATGAAACTTTGGAGGAACTGAAAAAATATATTCCTGAAACTTCTGATTTTGATTTACAAGTGGTTGAGCAATTTTATGAAGTTGCTGAAGAAAAGCACAGTACAGAGAGAGAAAAGCTGCTCAAAATATTTTTTGTTTGGTTATTTATTAACTTCGTTAAATGATTTTGATTTTACGAAAGTCCAAATTTCAAATATTGTTGTCGAAGAAGCAAATGGAAATAATCCTTATCTTAGGATGTATCAGCAATTATTAAAAACTCTTGATGTTGAAGAAAATGAAAGTGTAACTATATCAATATTTTAAAGGAGTTGAAATGTTTAATTTTAAAAACAAAGAAAAGAAGAAATATTACTTGTTGAGTTGAATCATATACTTTTAAATGTTGGTGACAATGAATTAGATTTGACTCAACGAAGAGTAAATATTGCAAAACAGGAGATAGAAAAAGAAAATTAAAATAGAGATTATAAATTTAGGTGATAAAGATGCCTTGCAAACTAACAGTGAAACAGAAACCAAAAAACAAAATTTGGAGAAGTTGTTGGCAATGAATCCTCAAAAGATAGAAGTGGGAACGGTAACGAATTATAGTGTCAAAGGTGGATTTGATGCTTTGGATTATCAAATGTATTGGATAGTGGTTCAAGTCGTGGAGTTCCTGGGTGGAATTATAACCAAAAGCTTTTGAACAATTTAATCCAATGGCTGCTAGATACTTTAAAGAAGGAGTTGCTAGGATTATAAACGGAAGTTTTGATGTTGCAGCAATGACGAATAAAATTGGAACCGAAGCTAGTACAAGATATAAATCAATGATTGAAAGGATAAAAGTCCTCCAAATAGTCCTGTGACGATCGCAAGAAAAGGATTTAATAATCCAATGATTGAAACTGGGCATTTTAAGAGCAATATTGCAGCTAAAATTAACGGGGAGAATTGTCGGTAGAGGTGGTGGATAATGGATAGGAAAACAAAATCAGCTATTAAAAAAACTTTGAAAGTTATAGAAAAGCTGTCAGATGATGTGATTGTGTATTCAGAAAATTCTGAGATTGAATTTGACGAAATGGGCAATCCTATTCAAAACAAAATAGAAAAGACAGTAAAATGGCTATACTGACACCTAAACACAATTCATCGTTTCCACAAAGTATGGACGGGAGTTTTTTATCGAATAAAAAAGAGGGATATTATATTTGGATGATAATCAAGATTTTAAAGTATCGGAAGGTATAAAAATAAAGCATAAAGATGTGATTTACAGGGTTTTAAATATTGAGGAAAATTATGGGAATTTTTGAGAATGGAGCTGAATATAGATGACAAGCGAAATTAAAAGAACTTGTGACCGATATAAAAGAGTTCTGCAAAAGTTTGGTATAAATCAAATCATAAATGAAGATAAAAGAGACGAGATACTTGCTGAGCAATATGAAAAACTCAAATTTCCAATTGTTTTTTTATAATATACATTGAAGACGCAGAGAATCCAATTCCTTTCGGCAATGATGAATATTGTTATGACGAAGAAATACAAGTTATCTTGACGTTAGAATCAAGAGAAAAACATAATGATTTCGATGTGCTTTATTTATTTTAGCTAATACAAAAGCAACAAATGATTACTTTGGTGAAAGAAAACATAAAAGGAAAGTTAGAAAAGTATACAAAATCCAGGAAACAACTTTTAATTTTATGGGTAGAAGATATTACAAGGAAGTTTTGCAGTTTAGTTATTTCGCAGAACATTATATAAATAAAAATTTTAAGGAGGAATAATGGCAATACAGAGAAATGATTTAAATACTTTGAATAATGTACAAATTAAATCAGAAAATAACAGAGCTTTTATGCTGATGTCAGAAGTTTGATGTTTTACAAAGATTTTGCAATATCGCCGACATTTATTACAGAACCTGGCGATTTATTGGAATTAAACATCAGTGGATTAAATGAAAATCATAATTTTTATAAATTAATAGCTAGTGCATATTCGCAAGCGTATACACCGTTAAATGTAGTTGTTTATGGGAATAATACAGCAGCAACATTTACAGAACTTATGAATACATATATAAATCATGAGGACGCTTTTGAAGTCACTAACTGGATTACTAACATGGATATTGTTTCTGAAAAAACGTATATTAACAGTATAGTATCTTATGCAAAAACTGATAAGGATAAACAATTTTTTATAGCTGTTGATTATGAAAAAGTAGGAAGTGCAGCTGAAGCTGTAAAATTACAAACAGAAAATAATGTGAACAACGTTGCGTTTGTAATTGAAGGAACTAAAAATTTAGCTAAAGGAAATTGGCTTACAGGAGCCTTGGTTGGTGGAACAATAGGATATAAAGATTTAGGAAGTTATATTGTTCATTCGACTCAAATAACTGGTTTTGTCCAAGAAAATTTTACAAAACTGAGCAAAATCTTTTGGGACGCTGGATTAAATTACTTATCTAAACCAACTCAAGGTTATTTTCATATTGTAAATGGACTTAATTCTGATAATAAAACATTTATCGAATTGAAATTAATTGAAATTTGGTTGAGAGATGGTTTAAAAAAGATTTAACAATATTCCAGGTGAGAAAAGACAAAATACCTTTGAATGATATTGGAAGATTAATGATTGAATCAATCATTAGAGAACGTTGTAGACAAGGGGCAAGTGCTGGAATGTTTATGGTTGATAATGCTGGAAGTTATTTTGGAACAATAATGCAAAAGATAAAACGGTAATGAGTTTAGTATAAAATTAGGTCATTTAACAGTTAGTGAATTAACACAAGAATCAATTAGAGAAGGTAAGTTCAAATTTGATTTAAGAGTAACTTTTCTAAATGGTGTGAGAAATTTAGCATTAACAGGAACAATCACAACAGATGGAGAAATTGTATTCGATAAATAAAAGGGGTAAATTAAATGTCAACAAAACAATATAATGTGGATAACGTTAAAATTGTGTTAACTGCTGCAGGTATTCCTTACGCAATTACTTGCAGACATGAAGATGGTTTTGAGGATGATCCAAACACAGAAAGTTCGAGCTCAACAATTGCGAGTTGTGGGCAAAAGGTTGTTAATGTATCAGTCGACGAGAGTGTATCTATCACATTAAGTTTACTTTACGGAAGCAGCGAGCACAGAACAATGGAAAGATTGCACAAACTTTGGAAAGCAAATAAAGGACCGTTTCCAATGTTTATGGTAATAACTGATACAAATACAAATGAAACTTATATATATAATGGTGTTTCATTTAAGAAAAAAGCTGCGTTAAAATATGCAAACGAAAGTGGAACTGAAGCAAGAGCATGGGAGTTTGAAGCAGAAAGCAGAGAACTTGTAATGTAGAAAAATTATTTAACAAAGGAAATAAAATCATAAGGACAATGGCAATTGAATAATGACTGTGAAAACTAAAATATTTGTTTTAAGTTTGGGATAATGGTATAATTAAAATTATTCTTTAATTTCTCTTAGAAATAGTGTATAATATAGTAAATTATTTTTAAGGAGGAATGATATTAAATGTTTTAATATTTTGGATAGCCTGTATATATTTCTATGTTAGGGTAATTAGATTCAGCTTGAAAGAAATTCCTAAAATTAAAGAATACAGAAAAACTATGAGCAAGAAAAGAAAAAAAGAAAATTAAAAGCAGAAAGAACTAAAAGGGATAAACTGGATTCCGTATTAGCAGTTGTATTTTTGTTTTTAGCGATGGTTAGTTCTCCAAATTCAGGGAATAAAACTGAAACAGCAGAGAAAAAAAGAAGTTAAGAAAGTCGAAGCCAAAAGGAAGAGGTTAAGAAAGAAGAGCCAAAGGCTGAAGCAAAAGCAACTGAAGTCGAAACAGACCCTTACAAAGAAATTGAAGATAATATAAAAGAAAGTTTCCAAAACTAGAAAGATAGTAGCTACTGATGTAGGTGTTGTATTAGAAATTCAAGCAAAGGGTGGTTTTACCAAAAATATGATGGTTAAAGAAATGTTTAGAGATGCCAGAAAATATATAAATGAAATTAACAAACAGTATAAAATGAGAAACTTAAAATATGAAAGTATGGCACTACAATTTTTTTATCCTATGAGTGATGGTGAAACAAGTGGAAATATGAAAATACTTTTGGATGTTGATAATGATATGATTGAAGTTGGATTTGTAATGCCTACAATCGCTGAAGAAGTGAAACAAAATTTTAAATAAAAATTTTAAAAGTTCTTGACTTTTACGTGTAAACGTGTAAAATATAAAAGTCAGGAGGTTAAAGATGGAAAATAAGAAAAATATATCATTTAAAGTAGATTCGGAATTACACAAAAATATTAAATTGAAAGCTACAAATATGGGAATAGGGATAAAAGAATATATTTTAAATTTGATAAAAAAAGATTTGGAAAGTGAGGAGAAATAAAAAATAAGACCTCTTTGCAAAGAAGTCTTATGGTATTTCTACCTCATCAATAGAATTATACCATATTGACTTCTAAAAAACAATATTTTAGGAGGAAATTTAATGGAAAACATTATGGATTTAGTAAAAGTAGAAAGACATGAAAATTACGGATTAGTTGTAAGTAGTAGAGTTATTGCAAGAGCATTGGATAAAAGGCACGAAAAAGTTTTAAGAGACATTGATAAAATTTTAATCAACCCAGATTTGGGTAGATTGATTTTCACAAGTAATTACAAGGATAGCAGAAATAGAAACTATCGTGAATATCTTTTAACCAAGGACGGATTTATCCTTTATATGTTCAATATACAAGGACACAACAAATTCAAACTGGCTTACATAAACGAATTTAACAGAATGGAAAGATTGTTAAATCAGCAAAGATTGTTACCAATGCCAAAAAGTGACAAAGTTTCAATACCACTTGATAAAGCAGTTCATTGGGCTAAGATAAAAGAAGCAAACAAGGCTAATGAAGTAAGAAGTGATACTTATAGAAAAATATGTAAACTTTCTCAGGACTTGGCAATGATAACAAATCAGATTGACGAGCTTTCTGGAATGACATTTGAAGTTGAAAATTTACTAGACCAAATTGAAAATTAAATAGAAACACTAAATCACAGTCATTAATTTGATTGTGATTTTTTTATTACAAAAAATAAAATTAAAATATATAAGGAGAAATAAAATGAATTTAGAAAGAAAATATAATGAAGAAGAAGAAAAAGCAATTAATATGTCAAGAGAAATGGCTGGATTGCCACCTATTACACAAGATAATGAAAATATAACAGTTGAAAATAAAGAAGTTAAGAATGAAGCAGCAACGATTGAAGCTATTGCAACAGAGGAAACGGCTGAAGAAGTCAAAAAAAGAAGAAATGAAGCCGAAAGAAGAAGAATAAAACAGCAAGGTGGCTTAAGACCTAGACAAATATTTAAGCACACTTTGGTTGACTGGGACGGAAAACCAAAGGATGTGATTTGTACATATCCCACTACAAAGCAAGCGTCAAAATATTCAAAAATGGATTTTGATCCAGTAACTGGAAAAGGAGTACTTGATTTTGGCGATATAGTTGATTGTTTTTATAATGATGACTTGTTACCACGATTTAACATTGAGGATTTTCCATCAAGCGAAATCATTGGATTAGGTGTATTTTTATTGGAAGTGGTAAGAAATCCCTTCCTTAAATAGGAATCCGGCATTTTTTCATGAAGGGAAAATATATTTTAATAAAGACGAAATGTTAAAAGATATAACAGAAATTGAAAATTTAGCATTTCAATTGGAAATAAATGACAATTTTAAAAGTTTTAATTCTTTTGTTTTTTTAAAAAAATATAATGAAAATAAAATCTCTGAAAAAGAGTTTGAAACTTTTTTGAAAATGTGTTTTTATGATACAGAAATCCAAAAAGCAAAAGAAAAAGAACTAAAAAAGATTAAGAAAGGGAAATAAATGGCTAGTGGAGTAGGAGTTACTTATGAATTAGAGTTTGTTATTAAAGATAAAATGCAAAGCAATGGATACAATCAATGCAAAAGAAGCTGAAAACTAGCTAAAACATTAGATAAGGTTAGTTTAAATAATTTTAATAAGCAGATGCAACATATGCAAAAGCACTTGCAGGCACAAGGGGATAAACTCAAATCTCAAATGAAAATGGCTCAGGATATGATGAAAACTCTTGGAACTGGCAAAACTGTAAAAAGTGGATTGGATAACGTAAAAAAAGAAACACAAGAAGCTAAAAAGAAAATGGATGATTTGAACAAAGTCAAAGAAGCAGTTGGAAAGTCGGTTAAGAATCCTCTTGGAAACGTGGCTAAAGGTGCTGACAGTGCAATAAAAAAAGTTAAAGGGCTTTTAAATAAAGTTCGGGATGGAGCATTGTATAAGGCAGGAAGTTTTATTACACAGGCTGGAATGGAAGCGTTGCAGGAATATGGACAAACTGATTATGAATTACGTGGCGCTTCTGCCAAAACAGGTGGATATGGTGTTGATTTAAAAGAGTATAGGCGACTAACTAAAAAAGTTGGTGGAGATACAAAATTTAATAACTTAGATGTTGCACAGGCTATTAATGCTGGAGCAACGTTAGGAATTAAAAAAGACGAAATGAAACAAATCATACCAGCAGCTGCTAATTTGGCACAAGCGTTTAATTCGGATATAACACCAGCTCTTGAAATGGTTAAAATGCACATGAACTCTTATCAATTATCTGCGAAAGAGGCTCAAAAAGTTACTGATATGATAGCTGTTACATCTAAAAATACAGCTGCTGATTTACCTAGATTGGCAGAAGGATTTAAGTATGTTGGAGCGTCTGGGAAAGCATTAGGAGTGCCACTTGAAACAGTTTATGCGATGTTAGGGAAAATGAATGACAACGGATTAACAGGGTCAACAGCAGGTACTGGATTAAATCAAATGTTTGAAAGTTTAAAAGATTTTAAAAAACGTGGGAAACTTGAAGATTTAATTGGTAAGGTTACAGATGAAAAAGGTAATTTACAAGATATGGTTTCAATTATTGAAAGATTAAAAGGTGTAACTGACAAAATGGGTAACGCGGATAAAGCTGGAGTATTAAAAGCTATATTCGGAGTACAAGGAGGTAGAGCCGCCAATACGCTATTGAATGGAAGTATAGAAGACTTAAAAAAACTTCAAAACGAAATAAAAAATAGTAGTGGGGTAGCTAAGCAATTGAGTGACTTTATGATGCAAGGAAGTGCAGGAGCGGTTGAAACTTTAATGGGAACAATGTCAAGCACGTTTGCAGCGGTATTTGATTCATTAGAGCCTTTATTAGTTCCGGTTGCAGGGTTATTTATGGGAATAGCTGAAGCAATTGGACAGGTAGCAGAAAAAGCGCCTTGGCTGTTGCAATTAGTTTCTATTTTGGGAGCTTTAGTAATTGGAGAAATGGTATTTAATAAAATGAAGTCAAGCATTGGGCCTTTCATTTCTGGGATAAAAGAAGCTATTGCAAGTGTTAGCTTATTAAAAATAGTTCTTTACGGACTATTGGCGATTGGTTTAGTAGTTATATTTAATATGTTTAAGCAATGGCAAGATTATTTGCAACAAAATGCTGACGTAAACAAAGTGTGGACGGCTACATTGCAAAGTTTAGGAAGTGCATTAGGAGCAATCAGCGACTTGATAATGGCTGTTGTAGGTGCGTTATTTGGATTTAGTACAAAATCAGAAGATGCAAAAGATAAAACGCAAATTTGGGGAATGACAGCTGATGAAGTTAAACAAAAATTAGAATCTTTTAAAGAAAAAGTAGATAAATTTTCAGAAAGAGTCCGCGAAATGACCAAATGGGTCGAAGAAAACAAAGAGACTGTTAAATTCTGGGGAACTGTATTTTTAGGATTAGCTGTTGGAATAGGTATATTATGGGCTTTAACTGCGGCACAATCAGCATTTAATGCAGTTGCAGCTTTAAATCCATACGTTTTAATAGCAATGGCAATAATAGGTGCTATAATGCTAATTTGGACGGGACTTACTTGGCTATATAATAACGTATCTTGGTTTAGAGATGGTGTTAATATGGCTTGGGATTTTATAAAAGAACACTGGATAATGATATTGTCTTATTTAGGAGGTTTTTTAATAGGCGGACCAATCGGTATAGCACTTGTTTGGTTATATAACAACGTGAGTTGGTTTAGAGATGGTGTTAATGCAATTTGGGATCAGATAAAAGAACATTGGGAAATGGCGGTAGGAGCAATCGCCGGTCTTTTATTAGGAGGTCCAATCGGGGCTGCGATCGGGGCTTTTATTGGCTGGCTTGTTGAGCTTTATAATAAAAACGAAACTTTTAGAAATGCGGTTAATACAGTTTGGAATGCTGCCAAAAAAATTATTTCAGAGGCTTGTTCAGTAATTGCAGGAGCGATTGGAGGAGTTATTAGTATTTTAGGAACTGCAATATCGAGAATGGCAGAATTTCTTGCAAAATCTAAAACTGCTTCACAGCAAAAAGCAATAGGAGTAGCGTTCACTCCGCAGCCTTTAACATATCAAAGTGCAAGTTTAGGTAATTTAGGACATAAAGCGGTGGGAACTAATAATTTCCAAGCACAAGGTGGTGGGGGAATGACTACTATCGATGAGCATGGAGATGAAGCTATTTGGTTGCCAAACGGCTCAATGGTTGCAAGAAACACAACAACTAACGATATGTTAAACAATTTAAAATCTATTAAAGCTAATACTCGTGGTGGACTGAAAGACAGTGGAACAGTTGTTACAAATAATAATCATTTTGTATTTAATGTTAATGGAAATGATGAAACACTAAACGAATTAAAAAATGAACTTGAAAAATTAGGAATAGTTTAGGAGGTATAGAATGCAAGTATTAGATTTTTTAAAAAAAGCAATTGCAGGATTTGAAGCACAAAAAGATAGACTTGAAAAAATGTATTTAAAATATTTTGGCATAAAACCTAATGGATTTTTAGGTACTATACCTCTTTTAGTAATTTCGACCGATTATAGTCAAGATAATGAAATAACAGGCTACAAATCGTATTTAAAAGATAATTTTAATGAAAATATGTTTGTGAATCCATATACATTAAAAATTGAGGTAATTTTACACGGTAAAGAATGGAAAGATGAACTCGAGAAATTAGTTAAAGAATCAAAAAAAAGAAATTATACAACATTTATGTATACTAAATTTGATAAGGTTTATGCTCCACTTGCAATAACTAGTGTCAGTTACTCGGAAAATTATCAAAATTATACTAGTATAAAAGTTTCGATAAATTTAAAAGAAGTAAACTTGTTAAAATTTACTACAACTGACGGAAAGACTACAACGAGTGCTTATGATCCAGAGACTAATACCCAAAATCGAGAAATGTCTGAAGTTTCGATGAGTGAATCAATGAAAGGTGGACTTGGAGATGATCCTAGAACAGGAGATATTAAAGCATGAGAAAATTATATAGTTTTGATATTTTATATAAGAAAAATAAAAAAAGTAGTTACAGAATTTTATTAGACGATGGAGAAGAAACGTTGTTAGTTA
The DNA here is from genome assembly GCF_007990445.1 of Leptotrichia wadei. Lineage (NCBI taxonomy): Bacteria > Fusobacteriati > Fusobacteriota > Fusobacteriia > Fusobacteriales > Leptotrichiaceae > Leptotrichia > Leptotrichia wadei. The sequence continues at coordinate 17,753 of NZ_AP019842.1, read as the reverse complement.
TATTGGAAATTTACAATATAAAAGAACTTTGGTATTTAGATGTAAATACTGATAACGAAAATTTACATATGGGTCAAAGAATTAATGCATACGAAGATTTGTTCTTATTGTGCAGAAGACGATATAAAGAATTCCCAAATGTTAAAATGATAGCTTTGCCAATTAATTTGAATGGCTTTGATGTTGAGTTTACAACAGAGACAGCTGGAATATTACAGGATATTATGGTGGTGGTTTAATGGCTGAGAACACAGGAAATGATAATTACTATATTTTGTGGGACAGATATGCAAAAGTAACTTTTAAAGTAAAAAATGGAGATGAAACAGAGGAAATTGAATTTGAAAGATTTCAAATTGAAAATGGAGTTGATTATTCGCCAGATTTCGAGATACAAACTGAATTTGATATAACAGAAAGCACTAATATTGCTAAAATAGTTATTTATAATTTAACAGATGAAATGATTAAAAAATTAAAAAAAGGTGTTGAAGTAGTTATTGAAGCTGGGTATTGGAATGATGGAGTAAATAAAGATATTGGTGTTATCTATAAAGGGATTATCGAGAGTTTGAAAGGAAGTTGGAGCAACGCTGATAAGAAATTTGAGATAACTTGTAATACTTATAATGATGAATACAAGGATACAAAAATAAATCTTAAAACTGGAAAAGGGACAAAAGCTAGCACAATAATAAAATTAATTTTATCAAAATTGGATAAATTAAAAGCTGGGACAATAGAGCTTGGTAAGGATATTGATTATAAAGACGGAAAAACAATGCATAACAACGTAAAACACATCTTTAAAGAAATAGCAAAAGATACTAAAAGTGTTTTTTTTATAACAAATGGAGTTGTCACTTTTCAACCACGAGATAAGATAAATAGAGGTATTTTAGAATTTGATCCGAATCGATTTCAAGATGTAAAAGAAAATGACGGTACTTATACATTGAAAAGTATATTTGATCATAGATTTCAAGAAGGTTTTAAGATTAATTTAGATTTAAAAAAGGAATTTGAGCAACTTGAAATTAAAGGAGAGTATCTTATCACAAAAGGTAAGCACGTTATTAATTTTAAAAGCGATGCATATACAGAGTTGGAAATAAAAACTAAATTTGATGATGAAGAAGCTAAGAAAGCTAATGAAATCGAAATTGTTTCTGGAAAAAAAGGGAAAAATGAGAAAGCATCTAAAAATAAAAAGAAAAAAGCAAAAGAAAAAGACGATAAAAAGAGTAAGAAAAATGAAAAAAATACTAAAAAAACAAGCAAAAAAGAAAACGAGGTTAAAAAATCTAATAACACAGAAACTAAAAAAACTACTACAAAAAGTAGCGGAAATAAAAAAGAAAAAGACTGGGATAGAATAGTGAGAACATATGGAGTAGGAGGTAAAAAGTGAGAAAAAAAACAGTAGGAGATCATATAGAATCAATGATAAGTGGAAGATTTGATAATTTGAATACTTTTGCAATAGCTAAAATTGTTGAAGTAGATAACTCTAACATGAGCTGTAGTATACAAATGTTAGATATTCCTGAACTTTTTGGCACACGTGATGAAGTTGAAATAATTGAAAATGTTCCAATTGTCCGATTTTGGGGTGTAAATGCAAAGTAAATGCTCCATTGGCTGCGAATGATAAGGTTTTAGTAGCTTTTGCCAACATGATACATTTAATGCAAGAAACGCTTCTGAACCTTGCGAGCCGAACTCTAGTGCAAAATTTGATATAAATAATGCCGTTGTAGTTGGACAAATAACAAGTGATGCAGAAAAGAACATATCTAACGACTTCTATATCACTTATGGTGGAACGCTTGTAACAATAAATGATAGCGGTGTCAATATAAAAGGTGGTTCAATCAGTATAAGTGGGCCTGTTAAAGTTGACGGAAGTTTAGAAGTTAGTGGAGACGCTACAATTGGTGGAAAGTCATTTTAACTCATACAAATGGTGGATTACCATTGGATTAGGAGGATATCATGGAGAGTGTAGAAAGTTGGCTAACAGAAAAAATGATGATAAAGAAATAGATGTTGCAATCGGTAAAAATATTATATTAAGTTCAGAATTAGAAAAAATAAGATTACGTTTGGAAAATAAATTAAGGTTATTTTTTAACGAATGGTTTTTGCATAAGAATGAAGGTATTTATTGGCTTAAAAGAAATGAAAATAATGGACAAATAGGAAATTTATTAGAAAAATTTAATATAGAGGCCCAGGTCAAAGAAACGATTTTGTCGGATGAAGATGTGGCAGAAATAACAAAGTTTGAAAGTGATTTTGAAAATAGAAATGGAAACTATAATTTTAAAGTGGAAATGTTATTGAAAAATGGAAAGACTTTAGCGTTTTAGAAAGGAGGAACGATGGATTTCGGAGTAACAGAAAAGGATTTGTGTTAAAAGTTTTACAGATATTATGAAAGATATAGAAAATAGGTACAAAGCAAGATTACAAGATAATAATTATATTTTAGATTTTAATACTCCTGAAGGATTCATTCTGAAGCGATAGGCTATGAATTATCACAAATATGGGAAGAATTGTTAGAATTTAATAATCAAATGAATCTAAATACAGCAACAGGAATATATTTAGATTTCTTTGGAACTTTACTGAGAACTCCACGGGAAGCAGGGGCTTATGCAACCGGACAGGTTAAAATAATAGGAGAAAAGAATAGAGTTATACCAGCACAAACAATTATTAAATATGCTGAAAAAGAATATAGACTATTATCAAACGTTGCGTTGGATAAATTAGATAATAATGAGTATTACGGAATAGGATTTATTCAGGCTCTTGAAATCGGAGAAGAAAGCAATATCACAAGTGATGTTACTTTTACGACTGAATATGAAGGAGTTGCTAAAATTACAAATGATGCGGATGTAACTGGTGGTGCAAATAATGAGAGTGATAGTCTTTATAGGGAAAGACTTAAAAGAAAGGAAACAGTTGAACAAACCGCTACACATGCAGCATTATATAACGGATTAATGGCTTTGGAAAATATTAAAAATGTGTTGATATTAGATCCTGAAACTGAGCCAGCTACTGAAGCTGGAACAGTTAAAATATTTTTAGAAGGAACACCGGATGACAAAATTTTTGAAACTATTTTAGATTTGAAAGCAGATGGCATATTGACTCTCGCAGATTCTAATGCACAAACTTTTGAAAAAAAAATAAAAAGAGGTGTATTTGAAAGAAAAATAATATATAACATCATAAAATATAGTACGTTATTAATAAAAGTTGAAGTTTTGGAAACAAAAAATTTAGATGAAAAAGATAGTCGTTGGACAAAACAAATACAACAGGAAATTTTAAATTATATTAATAATCTAAAACAGGAGAATCTATTAGTTATTTAAAGACATATTCAGAAGTGTTAGGAATTGACGATATAAGAAAAATAAATTTGAAAATGGGATTAACAGAATCCGATGTTGAAATACAAAATTTCGACAAAACATTTACAGTCCCAGTTGGTCAAAAATTTCAAATAAACGAAAATAATATCGAGGTAATTTATGTTTAAGAGTAGCGAAGAGTATACAGATGAAATAATAAGTAGATTTCCACATATGTACAGAAGAGACAGGGGAAGCAATAATTATTTTTTGTTAAATTTATATTTAGAAGAAGTAAGACAAGCAAGTAAAGGAATATATGAACTTTTGAAATCTTTAAACATTATGGAGGCGGAAGGTTACGTATTGGACAAATTTGGAACATCTTTTAATTTGAAAAGGGACACGAACGAAAAAGATGAAAATTATAGAAAAAGAATACTTGCTGAAATTTCAAGGAAAAGTAAAAATGCAACTTTTGAAACAATCTTAAACGTGCTCAAGATTATAATTGAAAATTATGAGCAAAATATTTTTATTTTTAAAGAAGGGATTATAAAAGATAAAGTTAAAAACATAGATTTTAAAGTTAAAAATGGAAGTTTTAACGGAAATTTTGAAACACAATTTTATAAAGAAAAAGCAGGAAGCATTTACATTATATTGAATAAAAGACTGTCTGCATATATAAAAAAGAGTATCTTAAATATCTTGCTCGAAATAAGAGCGAAAGGTGTGGAAATAACTGTTGATTTTAAATATAAGGTGCAAACAGCTAATTATATTTCAAATGGGGCCTTTGTTGGAGCGAAAAGAATTTTAAAATAGAGGATAGCTTTTATGATGAGATTTTGCAACAAAAAAAGTTATGAGAGTAATTTAGCAAGAATAAATGTAATTACACAAGAAGGAGTAAGATAGATGTTAAAAAAAATAAAGGATTGGATAGGAACGAATTTAGATGTTTACAAAGTTGAAAGTGCAAACGATGTTGGTGCTGGATTGGTTAGGCATATTTGGAAAGGTGAAGAAACAGCAACTCAAGTTGGGACAACATTGTCAGCACAAGTCATGAATGATTTACAAAAAGGGTTGGTGCATACTCTAGATACAATTAGAACTGTTGGAACTAACAAAGATATCTACGAAGTTGCATTGACTGGAATCGAAGAATTTGGTGTATTTGACGGATTAAAATTGTTAATTAGAATTGATGGAGAAAATCAGTTTGAGGATGTATTTTTAAAATTAGGTGGTGCAGAATATCAGATCTATCAATTAAAAAATAATATGTTAGATAAGATTGACAAAGGGATTTTGAAAGACAAAAGGAATATTTGCTCAACTTCAAAACAATTCTTTTGTTTTATCAGATAGCACTTTGTACGGATCACAAAAGGAACGGCATTGGAAGGAAATCGGTTAGCTGAAATTCTAGGATTACAATTCGGCGGAAACATACAGGACATTGGCAATAAAACGAAAGGTAAGTTTTATTATGATAATGTTATGAAATTCTATTACGAATGTATTGAAGACAACAGTCTGACATACAACGATTCAGGGAAATTCAGGGCGATAAGTAATAAACCAATTTCCGATAAAGTGGAAAATTTATCCAAAGTTCAGCAAGCGAGACTTTACGTTCATGCAGAAGCAATTGGTGCTGGAAGAACTACATGTAATATTGTAGAAAAAGTTGGGAATATTGTAACCATCATCTTTGACAGTGGTAATGCATTAAGTGGGATTAATGATGGTACTGTCATTTTCCAAGTTCCAGACGGATTTAAGCCCAAGACATTTCTTTCGGTTAATGCATCACAGTACAACGTCTCCAACGGAGCGGTTTACATTGAACCTAATGGGATTGGTAAATGGAAAGGCGCAACGGTTAATTCTGCTAGTATTATTTTTTCGGTTAGCTATATTGTTTAATAAAGTCAATAAAATCAATAAATATTTTTCAAAATTCTGTATAAATTCATAAGTTAGCACAGAATAAAAATCAAAAAAAAAATAATAAAATAGGAGTGATAAAATGGCAGTAATTTACATTTATTTAATCGCAACAATGGAGTGTATAGCACGACCGACAGTTACAACAGCAGAGGAATTTAAAAAAATCCGAACTTGTTTTATCCTGACTGGAATGAAGAAACTATGAAATTCTCAACATCTTTACTTTCAAATCCAACTTTGGACAAAAAAACTGGAGAGTTGAGAGAAATGACAGAAGTGGAGAAAATAAAAGCTGGTAAAACAGTTTTAAGCGATGGAAATTATTTGGATGAGGTTAGTGAAACAATAGTTACAATCGCAAAACCAAATGACTGGAGTATCTGGGATAAAAATGGCAATACTTGGAAAGTCGATAATGATTTACTGAATAAAAAATTAAAAGAGTTAAGGGAAAAAGCATTAAAAGACTTAGCAGAAGCTAAATTAAATTTTTTAAATCAATCTCTCGAAATCGAAAAAGATGGTAAAAAATACACATTTGAAAATAACGAAAGAAATAGAAACAGCTTATCGTTAAAAATGTCGCTAATGTGGACTTTGGAACAAGATAAAATCGAGAAAGTAAAAGTGCAAAATGATAAAAAAATGGTTGAGTTTATTGAATTGGACAGGTCAGAATTAAAAGTTTTGGCTAAAAAAATTCAGGATATTTTAGAAATTGCTGACATGGCAGAGCAAATGGCAGTAGTTGGAATCAGCAGATACACTATTGAACAAATGTTGGATTTAAACGTAAAAGATTTTTTTCAAAATTAAGAGGAGTGATTTGAATGAATATAGAAAAATTGATATGCACAGAAATAGAATTGGATGGTAAAAAATATAAAGTTGTTGGAGTAAAATTTGAAGAAGACAACATAATATTGAATGTTGAAGAAATAAAGGAAGTGATGTAGATGAATAGATTTGAAAAAATATTTGATTATTTACTAAAAGTTGAAGGTGGATACTCAAATGATAAATATGATGCTGGAGGAAAAACAAAATACGGAATAACTGAAGAAGATGCAAGAGACTTTGGATATAAGGGAGATATGCAAGATTTAACAATAGATTTTGCAAAAAATATATATCTAAAAAAATATTACTTAGGAAACATGCTAGATAAAGTTGTAAATGACAAAGTGGCTTTATCTATATGCGACTGGGCTGTAAACAGCGGCAGAAATGGAACAAAAAACGCACAGATTGCTATAAACCAATTGACAAATGCAAATCTTGATGTGGACGGAATAATCGGAAACAAAACATTGGAAGCATTAAATTCGGCAGATCCTGAAAAATTTTTGGAAGTTTATCATAATTTACAAAGAATTTATTACAAAGGAAAAGTTGAAGCTGACAGAACACAAGAAAGATTTTTGACAGGTTGGTTAAACAGAGTTCAGAGAAAGGAGGAGTATTTGAAAGATTGGGATAAGGAAAATGTAGGGACTGAAAATAAGAAATATTCTTTTACTCAATCAAGTTTGGATAAAATGAAAAATGTACATCCAAAACTAGTTGAAGTAATGAAAGCTGCAATTGAAAACAGTCCGTATGATTTTAGAATTACGAGTGGAGCAAGAACAACAGAAGAACAAAAAGCATTATTTGCGTTAGGAAGAACTAAACCAGGGAAAATTGTAACATATGCCAATGGTGTTACTTCAAAATCTAATCATCAAATTAAAAGTGATGGATTTGGACATGCAGTTGATATATTTTTAACAGGAGTTTATGAAAACGGAAGTTATCGAAAATTTTCAGAACAGGAAGGTTACGATGTTAAAAGATTGAAAGATGTTGCAGATCATATCTTGGCAGTTGCAAAATCCAAAAACATTAACATCGGATGGGGTGGAAACTGGAAAAAGAAAGATACGCCACATTTTGAACTAAAATAATGTGCAAATGGCTTGAATACAAGCTGAATTTGAACGTTAAAAATAATTTTGGATAAATAGGTTGGCTAGCAAGATAAAGTTTGTTGTATAGCTTGCTGGATAGCTTAAAATTGATGTTAATTAAAATAAGAAAAGGGAGAGATAAAAATGGATAAACAGTTACAAGTAATTTTAATAGGGATGTTAGTGGATTTCACTAGAAAAGAAATACTAGAAAAGGAGATAATCTTTGGGGCTAAAAAAGGAATAGAAAAACTAGAAGCTGTTAAAAATAACTTTTTTGGAAAGTTTAAGGAATTTGTAAAAAAGGCACAGGAGATAAACAACCCATACATTCCTGATGATATTGAGAGCTTTACTGAAGATTTATTACTGAAAGGTGCTGAAGCACTTGAAAAAACTGTAAATGTGGATGAAATAATACACAAAATACTTGGAGAAGAAAAAACAGCAATAGGAATATAAGGAGCATAATTAATGATAGAGGACTTAAAAGTAATAATAGACAATCACGGACTTTTTCTTATACTTTTCTTTTCAGGAGTGCTGTTTGGAGTAGTGGCACAGAAGATGGTAGACAATCAGCCAGTAAAACCATATGTTAAGCGTATAGCCGTCGCTGGAATGACAATGGCGATTGCTCTATCCCTTAATAAAGTGGTGGGTCATTTCAACGCTGGGTTTCTGTATCCGTGGAGTCCTGTCTTGGGATTTTTCGGAGAAGCTCTGCTAGAAACAGTAAATCAGAAAAGATATGGTATAAGCACTGGATTTTTGGAACTTTTACTGGAAAAGTTTGGATTTGTGAAGAAACGGAGTGATAAAAATGAAAACATATCACAGAAGTCGTAAATTTCTTATAGTAATGTTAGGGTTAGTTTTTTTAAACTCAGTTCTGACATTAAAATTAAGAGGATATCAAAGAAAAGAAAATTTGACAATGATAAAAACAGAATTAAGGAATAAATATCCTGAGCAGCTTTTTAGTTACATAGAAGAAAAATCAAAAAGAGAGGATTTGTATCTTTTGATTGGGACTAATGCAATAGTCTTAATCATGATAGTGGGATTTGATCGTTTCGGAGTTTTTGAAGAAACAGATGAGACTGTAAAAGCTAATAAGAAAAAAATAAAAAAAAGAATAGGAATATTTATATAGGGCAGTCGTAAAGATTGCCCTGTCTTTTTTTATTGACTAACTAAGAAAGTAGTGATATAATTAGTTATCAACCTATCTGGAGGATCTCTATTGAAAATAATCATAAATGTAGTAGTATACTCTGCATTTTTTATCGATGCATATGAAAAAGGAAGTACTTTTATGAAGATGATTTTTAATTTAGGGAATGGTGCGGTATGAGGGAGTTTCAGGTAGAAAAGTTGACAGCACCATTAATCCCTCACCAGTAAATAAGAATTTTAATATATATTAGACAGTTGATTGACTGTCTTTTTTTGTAGTTGTAAAAAGTAAAAGAATGATGTAAAATAATAAAGAAAATGAAATAAAGGGAGTTGGTCAAAATTTGTATCAATAAGATAAGTGAGGATATTGTAAAAGATTTTAAAATAGATGGGAAAAATGAAGATTTAAAATATTATGAGGACGTTTTCAATGTGAATGATTTTATTAAACAAGAAAAATTTTTAATTTTAGGATATAAAGGCACAGGAAAAACATATTTTTTAAAAAAAGTAAGAGAAATTAAAGAAGAAAATAATTTTAAAATTATTAATTGCAATATGGAAAAGTTTTATCTTATTTTGAATAAATTAGATAAAACTAAGATAGAAAATATAAGAAAAGAATTAGATATGATTTGGAAATTTATGATTTTATTGAAATCTTTAAGAGAATAAAAGATGAAAAATGAATGGAGAAAATAGAAAAAAATCTTAAGTTAATAAATAAATTTTTGCAAAAAAATAGTTTTCTTTGAACCTATCTTCTGATAAGATAATAAGTAAAATTATAGAAAGAGAAATCGAAACACAAATTGAAACCAATTTACTTGAAAAATTATTTTCTACTATAAAAAATAGATTTAATTTAAAAGAACAGAAAAGTTCTGTAAAAGCAGAATACTATGATTTTTTGGAAGATTTTGAAGAAAAAACATCATCAATTTTGAGTGAATGTACATTTGGAATAGGAATTTTTTTTGATGAATTGGATTCTAAGTTTGAAAAGGTACTGAAAATGAAAGAATATTACTTTCGTTATTAGAAGAAACCAAAAGATTAAATTATGAATATGAAAATCTCGATATTTTTGTATGTTTGAGAACAGAAATATTTGAATTGTTAAATTCTCCTGATTTAAACAAAATAAAAGAAGATAAATCAATTACCTTTAAATGGGATAGACGGACCTTATTAAAAGTAATAAAAAAAGAGACTTGGAGAAGACAATGAATCTGACTCTGAGTTTATAAAAAAATATTTTGAAAGTAACAAAAAAAGAATAAATTTAAAAAACAATAAAAAAGAAAATAGAAATTTTAAATATATATTAAACAAAACGAGATACAGACCAAGAGATGTAGTTGCATTCTTTAAATATGTTTTTGAAAATAATCCAGAAATCCCTATAATTAATGAAACGTTGGATAAAGAATATGGTTATTCCAATTATTTGTATCAAGAAATCAAAATGAATTATCCGGATTTTATGATAATAGAAAATAGAGGATATATTCAATAAAATAAAAAATTCAATAAGAGTGCTTTTATCATTAAAGATTTTTTTAAAAGAAAATAGAATAGATAAGAAGCAAAAAGAGTTTTATTTGAATTTTTTTAAGAAATTATGATTTAGGTATTATAAATATTGTGCAAATACAAAATGGACATAAGGAAAATATTTTAAATTATAATATTGATGGTTCATATTTATTAGATGAAAAATGTTTTGTAGCAATAAACTACGGATTAAGAAATCATCTAAAATTATATAATCCAGATAGCAATAATTAAAAATGCCTTGCAATTCTAAGCGGCTGCTGAATCACAAGGCGATATACTAAAAGTATTTATCAGTTTTATTTATGTTTTAATTATAGCATATTTTCTTAAAATGTCAACCCAAAAAACAAGAGCCAATTAAGGCTCTTCTTCAATTTCTTTTATTATATTTTCAATTTCAATTTTTAATTCTTTTAACTCTTTAAGATCCATTTCTTTTAGAACTTTTATTTTAAGTTCATTTAAATTTTTAATTTCTTTTTCTTTGATTTTTTTCATTTTAACTCCATTGCCTTTTCAATTTATCTGTGATAAAATGAAAGTGTAGTAAATATGTTTATAACTCTAGCAATACGAAGAATATTGTTAGAGTTTTTTAGTTAAAATTACAATATAGCATATACAAATTAAACAAGAAATATTGATTTTATAGGTATTTGAATACTGTTAAAAATTCTCAAAAGATAATTGTATTATTTTATATACCCTTGGAAACATTGGTTTTCAGGGTTTTTTATTTGGAAAAAGTATGGAAAAGTATAGAAATGTATGCTTACAATATACACACAATATACAAGCAATATACAAAATACTATATCTTTTCCACCGCTTGGCTCTTCAATGTCCTTGTGAGTATAAAATTTTTCAGTTGTTGTATAACTGTTGTGTCCTATTAATTTCTTAACTGATGTTTTATTTGCGTCTGCATTACTTAGTAATGTTGCAAATGTATGTCTAGTATCGTGTGGCTTATGATTCATTCCAAGTTCTTCCATAATAGGTTTAAATTTTTCTTTGTAATAATTATCATATTTCATTTGTTTGCCTTTGAAGTTTACAATCAAGTATTCGTTTTTGGTATTCATCCTATTTTCAACAAGTTTTAGTATTTTAGAATGGATAGGAACTAGTCTATCTTTACCAGCTTCTGTTTTCAGTCCACCTTTAATGATTCTATCTTTCAAATCAATATCACTATTTTTAAATTTCCAGCAATTCTCCAATTCTAAATCCTGTATAAATAAGAATTAGAATAGTGTCAATCCAGTCATTTTCATCCAGCAAATCCCACAATCTTTCAATCTCTTTATTTGTAAAAGGCTTTCTTGTGTTTTCTTCCGTATTTTTCCGATATCTATATATTTGCTATAATCTTTTGAGATGATATCATTTTTCATAGCATAAGCGTATAGCTGATTAAAAAGAATCTTAATTTTTTTCTTCGAACCATATTTGATTTTAGTGCTGGAAAAAACTTCTTGCAAATCAGAAGATTTTAAATTTACAAATCGTAATTGGTGTAAAATTTTAGAGTTCTTAAATGCAGCAATATATCCTAATTGTGATGAACGACCAATTGTATCAAATTTTTCTGTTTTCCATTTTTCGTAAACTTCCGAAAATGTGAGACTTTGAACATCTACATTATACGGATGTTCATTATAATAAAATAATTGTTGATTAGCTTCTTTTTGAGTTTTATAATAACCTATATATTTATATTGTTGTTTACCAGTCTTATCCCAATGAGTTGTAACCCTTACAGCAAAAGGTTTTCTTCTTTTGCCTCTTAATCTAATTACAGAACCATAACCGTTCGGATTTCTCATTTTCATACCGCTACCCTGTCTCTAAAAAATCCTCATAGCTTATTCCATATATTTTCAGCTCTTTTATAGGGATGTGGTACTTATATCTAGGTTTATTATTTATAACTTTTGTAATTATTGCACTTCCTATATCTAAAGTTCCGCTAATCAATCCACTTTTCAAAGTTCTTTCGTTCATTTGAAGAAAAGAGCAAGCTTCTTCCACATTTAACAGTAATTTCATTTTTTTGTTATCCCTCCATTTCTGTCATATCAAAGTAATTTGATATAACGTATTCTTTGCTTATTAAATATTCAACAACTTTTTCTAAATAACTGCTGCTAAAACTATCTATCATTTCGTCTCTATAAGTGACATACATTTTTGCTACATATCTTGTTTCATTTTCAATTTTGATTTTGTGTATCTCAGCATATTTTATCATTGATCCATCCTTTTCAGTCTTCAACTAAATCAATAACTTCGGCATTCGTAGAATAGATATTTGCTCTGCTGTTTACATAAAATCCTACCTTGTATTTACTCACTTGTTTTCCTCCTGTTTTGTTATAAAGTGCCCTCAATTAACCCTTGCTTTTTTTAAAACAAATCTTCTGAATTAAAATTCTCAACTATTTCATTATCACTTTGAGTATCGTTATCTGCTGTTTCCTCTTCGACAATATCGCTTGCATTGTCAGGACTGTCTACATATTCAACTTCCACGTTTCCGTTTGGCTCGACTTCTTTTATAACAGCCTGATCTACTTTCTGTGCTGTCTGCATTTCAATGCTTAGAATTCAAATTTACTCAACAATAATTTTAATACAGTTTTCTTTGCCATACTGTCAAAATTTGTTTGCCAACTTGAAGAACTTTTAAGAAATGTTTTACTGAATTTCTTAGCATGTTCTCTTACTTCTTCCTTGCTCATTACATTGTATTTCTCGAATCCATTTGTGGTTTGAAAATATGCAATATAATGAGTTACTTCATCGCTTATTTTTCCATCAAGATTATATTTAAGCTCATCAGTAATTGGATCATAGCTTTCAAACTGTCCTTCGTAAAGTTCTGTAACATTAATTTTTTATATTGTCCAGTTCTAATTGCAAGCTGTATAAATCCTTTGTAGCCCAATTGAAATTGTGCCTCGTTCTTTTCTTGCCAGTTGCCGCGATTATCTTTGTATTTTCTTTTGTAAGGCACAACATAGGCGAAACCTAAATTTGGATCAATTGGTAAATCCAATGTTGCAGCTATTGCTCCAGCCTTCAAAACGCTTTGTGGCTCTGCTTCCTGTAATTGTTTATTTCCATTTGTAGTATTCAGCAGTGAAGTTAGAATCCAGCTGCCTTGTTTCCTAGTAATTCTTTGAATTTATTTTTGTTCTTTCATCATTTATCATTGATTTTAGTGTAGCTGCACCTACTATCCCTTTTGTTTGTTTTTTAGGATTTGTTAAAGTTCCTGCCATTTTATTTCATCTCCTTAAAATATTTTATGTTATTTTTATCTAAAAATCGTTTTAATTCTAACGCTATCTCTTTAGAAAGCCCGTTAACTTTTATGCAAATGTAAGTATCCTTTTTTTGAGTATTATCTGTTTCTTTTTGCTCTTTTTCTTGAAGAGCTCTAGCAATTGCTTCTTGCTTTTCAATTTCTCTTTTTCTTTCAAGTTCAGCGATTTCTCTTTGTTTTTCTTCTTCTGCTCTTATTCTTAAATTTTCTTCAGTTTGCTTAATTTCATTCATTTTATCATTTATCGCTTTAGAAATGACTGTATAGTCTTCTTGAATTAAATATTTCATGCTTTCAAATACAATTTTGAATTTAATTTCTTTATTTGCTTTTTCAATTTCCTGTTTTATAAAATCTTCTTTTCTGATTAATTCATCGTATTGTCGCTGCATTTCAGTTTCAATATCATCCTCTTTAAATGTTTTGTTTTATTTTTTATTTTCTACTAAATAAACTAAGTACTCTGGTCTATATTTAAATACAAATTCTTTTATTGATTTTATTTTTTCTCTTTTAGCGTTATCTAATTCTTTTTCTTTGTCATGTAAATATTTTCTGACTGCATCAACTCTCTTGATTAAATTAATAAGTTTTTGATTGATTTCTTTTGTGTCAGCTGTTAAATAATCCATCAAATCCTTTTTAAATTTTTCAGCACTTGATTTTGTGCTCGCTACTTCTTCTCTATATTTCTTGATTTTACATCCGTAAATACAATATTATAAAGTTTTTCTATTTCTTCAACTTTTGTTCAGCCTTTTCAAAATCAATCATATCTTTATCAATTTTGGCTGGGGTTATTTTTCACTGTCAAAACAAACTCCATTTTAGGTAATGCAACTAATGATGTTTCAATTATTTTTCCATTTTAACCTCCATAACTTTTATCATTCTTGGTTCTGTATCGTTTTGACACATTCCCAAAATTCAATTTCTTTATTTAAAAGTTCCTGTATCTCATCTTCCCAATCTGACCTATTGATTACAATTGTCTGCAACCTTTTATCCAGATCAAACGGTGTTGTATCTTCGTTTTTAAAACATTCAAATTTTATTTCAGCAACTAATACGGCGTATTCATAGCCAGTCACCAAAAGTAATGTAAAATTTGATATAAATAGTTTCAGGAATATTGTTCTGCCATTCCTCAACATATTTATTCCACTTATTTATTGTAGTTGTCTTTATTTCAAGTATCCTTTTTTATCCTGATAAACAATTTCTCCATCTAAATTAGCCCGTATGAAGTCATATTTTGGATGGATGTACATTTTATTGACTTCTAATATTTTTTTATCGAGATTGTCTTCTTTGTAGGAATTAAATATATTTTTCAGGTTCTTACCTCTTTGAGCTGCAGGGCTTGCGAAATTATTTTGTATTCTTCCAGTTTTATCTTTCCAAACATCAATAATATTTCTATATTTATTCTTTCCCATTATCGCTCCTGCATCGCTTCCACCAATCCTTTTTTCTTATGCTTAGCCATTCTTCTTCGTTTTTATAACTTATTGCTTTATAGTTCACTTTCTTCTCCATTTCTTTTATCTATGCCCTGCTCCTAAGTTTCAATGCCTGTTTCCTGCTATAACCAGCCCATTTTATCTTGAATCCCGCTTCCTCAAACTTTAGAAGTTCCAGCATATCTTTTTCAAAGTCTGTTTTTTCATTTTCTTTGATAACTTCCTCTATTTCCTTAAATTTTCTGTTCGTTTTGTGATTAATGTTTTAAGTACATTCCAGTTATCTTGCTAAACTTTCTTTGTTCGACTTCTCTTTTAAAGATCTTGTAATAAGCAAAGATTATAAACATTTGATGTAAAGCAGTTTCAGTCGTATTGTATCTAGTTTTGAATATATCTTAAACTTAGATTTTATTTCCATGAGTTCTTGCTCAAACATCTTTCTGAAATGTACAATGATAAATTCGTTCTTAAAATCTTTGATAACAGTCTGCTCAGGATTATGTAAATCTTCAAATTCAAATTCATTAATCAGTCTTGTCAAAGCTCTGAAGCTTCTTTGTATAATATCTTCAAGACTGAAAGTGCACCAAAGTGTTTGTTCCTCTGTTATCTTTTCTATTTTGGTGTCACCACTTTCAAGATTTTGTCAGTTATTTTGGAATCTTGAAATAATTTCTGTAACTTTTGCATAAGTTCGACAGAGACATCATAATCATTATTTTTGATTTCCTGTTTTCATCTTTAAAAATTTCCTTTGTAGTGACAGCTTTCTCTATAATTTCCTTTCTAATTTTTTTCTTTTTGCTTTTTTTAGTACTCCCAAAACACATCCTCCTGTTCTCTTAAATTGCCCCTATTTACAAGACCCCATAAATTCCTTTACTGCTCTAGGACACCACCACAGCAGCATGACCACTAAAATGGAAAAGCCACATTGCCTCCAATTATCCAATGCCCTTTGGCTTCAATTGTTGCGATCTGCATTAGAGCAGTTGCTACAATTAAAATTATTGATTTTATCAAATTTTTTTCTGACGTCATTTCCACCTCCTACTTTTAAACCCTGCATCGATACCGTATTCTTTTGAACGTAGTATCTTAAGTTTTGCTCCATCAATTTTTTTATATTTTCATCAATTTCGCTGTCGTTTTTAATTTTCTCTATCATTTCATTCATTTTTCCTAATTTGTTACTTGCACCTGCAATTTTCTTTTTCATCGCAGGCAATTTTCTAAAATTTTGCATTTTATTATCTCCTTATTTTTTATATTTACAATGTCCTAATCAGTAATATTCGATCTGCTTTAAATGCTCTTAGATAAGCTCTTTTGTTGCTCAGAAATGCTTTTTTTGATACTGATTAAGAATATTGTATTAATTTAATCGTGCCATCTATACAGTTAAAAATTAAATAAATATTAGAAAAGAAGACTCATTATGACATTTCTGCATATTCTAGTAGCTATGCCTTGTGCAAAAATATGCAGTGACATAGATGGCGCGATTAAATCAACATTGTTGATTTTATTTGTGTTTTATAGACTTTAGCACCTGTCTTCTGTTTTAAAATATGTACCAATCATCGTTTCCAACAAACTCCTCATAGGAGAATACTGGCAAGAATTCTTTATACGCTAACTCTATTCCTGCTTTATTAAAAATTTTTGTTTCAAATGCAGGTTCTCCATATTTCTGATCCCATCCACGATATTCTGAGATTATTGTCAGCCCTTTTAACTCCTTTATTTCTTTTGTTCCTATTTCTTCATCGTATGCGAAATTTCCGCAATTTTGTTTTACAAATTTTTCTATTTTTTTTAATTCTTTTCTCATTCTGTTTCCTCCTATTTTTTTTTATTAATATCTTATCCAAACCCACTGCAATATTTACAATGAGCTTGATAAAACATCAATTTATTTCCAGTCTGGATTTAAAATTAGTCGCTTTGGCTGTTTTTTGTTAAATAGCTTTTTGATTCTGTTTTTAAATTTCTTTGCTTCAATTTCTTCTCTTGCTTTTTGACTGTTTTCGTTTACTATTTTCAATGCTCCAAATTTCATCTCTCTCCATTTTGTAATTATTTTTCTTAGCCATATCCATTAAATCAGTATATGATATATAAATATTTTTTATTCACAAAGATTTTATAAGATACATTTTATGGGATAAAAATGTTTTCTCTGCATAATAAACTTGTCGTCTTTGTATAAAGTGTATTTCATTTTGTAACCTCGTTTTTTAAAAATTTTATATTTGTATTGTTCTCTAAAAGACGTTCTATAAGTTCACAAGTTTCATTTACCGTTAACTTGCATCTTTTAGAAATTGTTAAAACCTCAAATCCGCTTAGCCCTTTCCTTATCTCACACTTTGTGAGCTTTAAATCACTTATAGTTTTTGCAAGTTCACACATCTTGTCCATTACATTTCTCCTAAACTAAATTTTCGTTTTCTTCCTACAATTACACATTTTATATTCGATACATTGTGAATCATATCGGATTTTTTCATAATCTTTATCAAATCTTCGTTTCCGTACTCTGATGGGCTTAATTCGTATTCATCATATATTCCGTCGTATTCAAAACCTTTTATTTCATCTTCTGTTACATCAGGAATTCTCTTTTTCAGTTCTTTAAAACCGCTTTCATAGTATTCCATTTTGCTATGCCTTGTGTGGATAACCAAAGCAATTTTCTTCTGCCCATTCTCTTATTATTTTTTCTTGCTCCTTCTTCATATTTTAATCCTTCGCTAAAACTCATTTTTATCATCTCCTATATATTTTTCTTGCAATAATGCAAGATAATTTTTAAAAAAATATAGATGTTTATTGGCTTTTTTCCATCTACAAAACTATTATACCACATAACTTGCAATAATGCAAGATATTTTTTTAAAAAAAGTTGCAACTATGCAATTTTTTA